>NZ_JBNFMU010000102.1:0-15466 GCF_049942315.1 Pseudomonas wayambapalatensis | reverse complement strand
GTGGGAACTGGGTTTAGGCTTTTTGCTTTTCCGCCCTTCGTAAGGGACAACCCCCCTCCAAATGGTCCAGTGGGGAGGTGTCTTCCCCGCGAAGGGGCGGGTTTGGTCGGCGCAAAGCCCGGACATGAAAAAGGCGACCCGAAGGCCGCCCCTTTCAACCCTTCACCCTGGCATCAGAACTCGTGGTCTGCGGTGTCCGGGTTCAGGTTGTCGATGCCCAGCTTGCCGGCGGCCTGCTCGATGGCACCGGTCTGCTTGACCAGTGCGGCGATGGCGTCGCGCACCACCTGGTTGCCTGCAGCGTTGTCGGCAGCGATCAGCTGGTCGTAGTGCTCGCCCTTGAGGGCGTGGTCGACGATCACCTGGATCTTCGCTTCGGTGTCCTGCAGGTCGGCCTTCAGGGTGGCGTCGGTGGCCGGGTCGACCTTGGCTACCAGCGACGACAGGCTCGGGCCGCTGACCTTGGAGCCGTCCGGACGGGTGTACTCGCCGAGGTAGACGTTGCGGATGCCCTTGGCGTCGTAGAAGTGCGACCAGTGGGTGTTGTCGCTGAAGCAGTCGTGCTCGTCTTCAGGCGAGTTGGCTTCCAGCGAGACCTTCATGCGCTCGCCCGCCAGTTCGCCCAGCGACAGGCTGCCCATACCGAACAGCATCTTGCGCAGGCCATCCTTGACCGGCTCGGCTTCCAGCGAAGCGCGGTAGTTGTCGGCGACGTTCGGTGCCCAGTTGCCGACCATCTCTTCGAGGTCGCTCACCAGCAGGTCGGTGACGGCCTTGAGGTAGGCGCGGCGACGGTCGTTGTGACCACCGGTGGCACCCTGGCCTTCGAGGTAGTCCGAAGCCGGACGGTTGCCTGCGCCTGGGCCCGTGCCGTTGAGGTCCTGGCCCCAGAGCAGGAATTCGATGGCGTGGTAGCCGGTGGCGACGTTGGCTTCGGAACCGCCCAGCTCGTTCAGGCTGGCCAGTTTCTCGGGAGTGATTTCCTTGACGTCGACCTTGTCTTCGCCGACCTGGATCTCAGGGTTGGCGATGATGTTGGCGTTGGCAGCCGGGTTGCCCAGGGCGTGCTCGTAGCTCTTGTCGACGTAGTCGATCAGGCCTTCGTCCAGGGGCCAGGCGTTCACCTGACCTTCCCAGTCGTCGATGATGGTGTTGCCGAAGCGGAAGGCTTCGCTCTGCAGGTAAGGAACGCGGGAAGCGACCCAGGCGTCCTTGGCGGCCTTCAGGGTTTCATCGTTGGGCTTGGCCAGGAAGGCGTCGATGGCGGTCTGCAGTTGCTTGGCGGTGCTCAGCGAGTCGCTGTACACGGCATGGACCATTTCGGCGTAGTGCTTGACCACGGCCTGGGCAGCAGCTTCATCGACAGCCCCCGGTGCGGCGGCGGTGCTGGCGGCAGGTGCCTGGGCTTGCGGAGCGGCGGCCTTGTCGTCCTTGCCTTCGCCGCAGCCGGCGAGAGCGATGGCGATGGCCAGCAGACTGGCGGAGGCCAGAGGCATTCGAATCATTGTTGGTTTCCCTGCGTCGTTTGGTTGGACCATGTGTTGGAAGCGCTGCGCCGTGGCACGCGAAACCGCAACATAATGCGAAAGATTTGCATTTGATGTAAAGGGTTGGCCGTGCTTTTCGTGCAAATGTCGTTTCCAGGGTCGTCAATGACGACCACGCTCAGAGTGCCGAGACCTGGTTGCGTTGGGCGTGCTTGAGGAAGGCGGTCAGCTCGCGCGAGGGCAGCGGCTTGCTGTAGTGGTAGCCCTGACCCTCATGACAGCCCTGGGCGATGATGTAGGTTTCCTGCTCGGCGGTTTCCACGCCTTCGGCGATGACCTGCATGCCCAGGCTTTTGCCCAGCTGGATGATGGCACGGACGATGGTGGCATCGTCATCGTCGTCCAGCAGGTCCTGAACGAAGCTCTTGTCGATCTTGATCTTGTCCAGCGGCAGCGACTTCAGGTAACTGAGCGAGGAGTAGCCGGTGCCGAAGTCATCGATGGCGATCAGCGCCCCTGAGCGGCGCAGGCTCAGCAGGTGTTGCGCGGCGGTGCTGATGTCTTCCATCAGGCCGGTCTCGGTGACTTCCAGCTCCAGGCTGCGCGGTGGCAGACGGTATGCCTGCAGCAGGTTGTTGACCACTCGCGGCAGCTCGTTGTGGTGCAGTTGCACGGTCGACAGGTTGACCGCCATGCGCAGCTCGCTGAAACCCAGGTCGTGCCACTCGCGCAGTTGGCGGCAGGCCTGGTCGAGCACCCATTCGCCGATGGCGATGATGTTGCCGTTCTGTTCGGCCAGCGGAATGAACTGGTCCGGCGGGACCATGCCCAGCTCAGGATGCTGCCAGCGCAGCAGCGCCTCGACGCCGACCACGCGGTGGTCGCGGTAGCTGATCTGGGGTTGATACACCAGGTAGAGCTGGTTGCGCGGCAACGCCTCGCGCAGGTCTTTTTCCAGCTCGCGGCGCCGACGCATCTCGCTGTCGACGCTGGCGATATAGAACTGATAGCGGTTGCGCGAGCGGGCCTTGGCCAGGGTCATGGTCTGTTCGGCCTTTTGCAGCAGCTTCTCGGTGCTGTCGCCGTCTTCGGGGAACAGGGTGATGCCGATGGTGGCACGCAGGCGGATTTCCTGGTGGTCGAGGGCGAAGGGCACCTCCAGGTCGTCGAGAATGCTCTGGGCCAGCTCGGCGGCCTCGTAGGGCTGCTCGATGTTGGCCTGGACCAGGGCGAACTGGTCGCCACCCAGGCGAGCGAGGGCGCCGAGGCGGCCGCTGTGGGCGCGCAGGCGGTCGGCCAGGGCCAGCAGCAACTGGTCGCCGACCTGGTAGCTGAACTGTTCGTTGATGCCCTTGAAGTCGTCCAGGCCCACGCACAGTACGGCCACACGGTGCTGCAGGCGCCCGCCATCGACGAGAATCTTGTCCAGTTGCTGTTGCAACTGCTGGCGGTTGGGCAGGCCGGTAAGGAAGTCGTACTGGGCCATGCGCTGCAGGCTGTTTTCCGCCTCGTGGCGCAAATGGGTGTTGCGTTCGATGGAGGCCAGCAACTGGTTGGCGGTGTCGACCCACAAGCCGAGCTCGTTGCGTTCGTGGCCCTTGAGTTGGGGAATCTGGTGCTGGCTGGGGCGATCAGGGTTGATCTGGGTGAGGTGCTCGATGATTTTCGACAGCGGTTTGGTCAGTAGCCAGTGGTACACGAGGTAAAGCACCAGGCCCATGGCCAGGGCGCGCAGCACGCCGGAAATGAAGATGATGACCGCGTTGACCAGAAAGCCCTCGCCATAGCTGGCGGTATCGAGGGTGATGCTCAGGTCGCCGTAGTATTCGCTGTAGGGGCCGCGGCCGACCAGTTGGGTGGTGTAGGTGCGCTCCTGGCCGAGGATCAGGTCGGTCAACCAGCGCAGGGGCATGTCCTGCAGGGGGCGGGACTTCTGCGCGAGCATGGTTTCATTGGGGTGGCCGATGGAGGCCATGCGGACCGATTCGTCCTGGAACAGGCCCTCCATGACCTGCATGCCCATCTCTCGGTCGAGGCTGTAGACCGCTTGGGTGGAGGGGTCGCGGAACATGTCGAGGATGCGCTGGGCATCGTTGTTGACGGCCTGGCGGGTCTTGTAGGTGTCATAGACGATCTGCGCACAACTGAGAACGACGCCCACCGCGAGCGCCGACAGCAGCACGACCCTGAGCAACTTGACCGACAAGCTGTTCCGAAATTCCAGCTTCAATGGGGTTTCCTTAATCCATGCGCATGCCATTATTTTGCCATCAACCTTGGCAATACACTATCGACCGATTGCCGCGGCAGGCGAGGGGCCCGTCGCTGGATGCACCCTGAGTACTGTATCGGTTACGCGGCCATGCGACTTGAATGTCCTGCATCAACTTTCCAGAAGGTTGATGTTAGCGCGCTATTGGGGGGGAGCAAGAGAGGGGACGCGGGGCGCTTGAAAATAAGCGGTGGTTTTTCCGTTTCCTGGACCCTGGAAACAGAAAAACCCGGCCAGGGCCGGGTTTTTCGGAGTGCTGAACGAATCAGGCCTTGAAGGTCTTGCCTTCGAACTGCTCGGCAACGAACTTCCAGTTGACCAGGTTCCAGAACGCCTCGACGTACTTGGGACGCAGGTTGCGGTAGTCGATGTAGTAGGCGTGTTCCCAGACGTCGCAGGTCAGCAGCGGGGTGTCGCCGCTGGTCAGCGGGTTGCCGGCGCCGATGGTGCTGGCCAGGGCCAGGGAACCGTCGGCCTTCTTCACCAGCCAGCCCCAGCCGGAACCGAAGGTGCCGACCGAAGTCTTGGTGAACTCTTCCTTGAACTTGTCGAAGGAACCGAAGGCTGCGTTGATCGCATCAGCCAGGGCGCCAGTCGGCTGGCCACCAGCGTTCGGTGCCAGGCAGTTCCAGTAGAAGGTGTGGTTCCAGACTTGAGCGGCGTTGTTGAAGATGCCGCCCGAGGAAGTCTTGACGATTTCTTCCAGCGACTTGCCTTCGAATTCGGTGCCTGGGACCAGGTTGTTCAGGTTCACGACATAGGTGTTGTGGTGCTTGTCGTGGTGAAACTCCAGGGTTTCCTTGGAGATGTGCGGCTGCAGGGCATCGTGGGCGTAGGGCAGCGGCGGCAATTCAAAAGCCATGGTGGATCTCCTGATTCAGGTCTGTTTGCGGTTTGCGCAAGGCCGATCACGGGCGGCCCGATGAGCGTCGGCGAGTTTGTACTCTTTGCGACGCAAGGGCTGGATCATAGCACCAGCCCCCGCGCATAACCACGCAACAACTATAGGGAATAGAGGTTCCAGAGCGGTTGGGCCCTGGCGACCAGTGGGGAATCAGCCGAGGATCAACTGCGCGGCCACGGCGAACATCATCACCGCCACCATCAGGTCCAGCAGCCGCCAGGTCCCGGGGCGCGCGAGCCAGGGCGCAAGCCAGGCGGCACCCAGGGCCAGGGTGAAGAACCACACCAGCGATGCGCTCGCCGCCCCGGCGACATAGGCACCGGGCACCGTCTGCTGGGCGCCGAGCGAGCCGATCAGCAGCACGGTGTCCAGGTAGACGTGGGGGTTGAGCAAGGTCACCGCCAAGGCACTGAGCAGTACGGCCCGGCGTGAACGCAGGCCCTGGCCTTGCTGCTGTTCCAGGCTCTGCTTGGAGCAGGCCCGCTGCAGGGCCTTGGCACCGTACCAGATCAGGAACACCGCGCCTCCCCAGCGTGCGGCGGCCAGCAAGGTCGGGTTGTGGGCCAGCACCGTCGCCAGGCCGAACACTCCGGCCGCCACCAGGATCGCGTCGCACAATACACACAGCAGGGCCACTGGCAGGTGATGTTCGCGGCGCAGGCTCTGGGCCAGGACAAAGGCGTTCTGGGTGCCGATGGCCATGATCAGGCCGAAGGCCACCAGCATGCCGTTCAAGTAACTCTGCCACATAGCGGGAACACTCCACGGGCGCCACCTTTGGAGGGCGACGCGGATTCACAAAGAAGATGCTGGCCATTGTGGGGAAGGGCGCTGTATAAGAAAAACAAATAGCACTCATCCGGCATTAGGAAAATCGATGTTCGACTACAAGTTGCTCGCTGCCCTCGCGGCGGTGATCGAACAAGGCGGGTTCGAGCGCGCCGCCCAGGTGCTCGGGCTCTCCCAGTCGGCTATCTCGCAACGTATAAAGCTGCTGGAGGCACGTGTCGGCCAGCCAGTGCTGGTGCGTGCCACGCCACCGAGCCCGACCGATGTCGGGCGACAGTTGCTCAACCATGTACAACAGGTGCGCCTGCTCGAACGTGACCTGCAGCGCCAGGTGCCCGCGCTGGATGAAGAGGGCATGCCCGAACGCCTGCGTATCGCCCTCAACGCTGACAGCCTGGCGACCTGGTGGGCCGGGGCGGTGGGGGATTTCTGTGCCGGGCAACGGTTGCTGCTGGACCTGGTGGTCGAAGACCAGGAAGTCGGCCTGCGGCGCATGCGTGCCGGCGAGGTGGCGGCTTGCCTGTGCGGTAGCGAGCGCCCGGTGGCAGGGGCGCGCAGCCAGCCGTTGGGGGCGATGCGGTATCGCGCGCTGGCCAGCCCGGCGTTCATGGCGCGGCATTTTCCGCAGGGGTTCGAGGTGGCGCGGCTGGCCCGCACACCGGCGGTGGTCTTTGGACCTGACGACTTCCTGCAGCACCGCTACCTGGCGTCATTGGGGATCGAGGATGGTTTTCTCCATCACCTGTGCCCGTCGTCCGAGGGTTTTCTGCGTCTGACCGAAGCCGGGCTCGGTTGGGGCCTGGTGCCCGAACTGCAGGCTCGCGAACAACTGGCCAGCGGCCAGTTGGTGGAAATCTGCAGCGATACGCCCATCGATGTACCGTTGTACTGGCATCATTGGCGCAATGGCGGGCAACTGCTCGCCCAACTGACAGAACACCTGCGCCAGGCGGCGCCAGGTTGGCTGGTGCCCTTGTAGGCACGGGCAGCGTCAACTGCATCTGTAATCTGGCAAGGCGGAGTCTTACATGCGAATTCTGGTCACCGGCGCGAGCGGCTTCATTGGCGGGCGCTTTGCGCGTTTTGCCCTGGAGCAGGGCCTGCAGGTGCGGGTCAACGGCCGCCGTGCCGAAGGCGTGGAGCACCTGGTCAAGCGCGGGGCGCAGTTCATTCCGGGCGACCTGGGCGACGCCGAGGTGGCGCGCCGTCTGTGCCAGGGCGTCGACGCCGTGGTGCATTGTGCGGGGGCGGTGGGCAACTGGGGGCGTTATCAGGATTTTCATCATGGCAACGTGGTGCTCACCGAGAACGTGGTCGAAGGTTGCCTGAAAGAACATGTGCGGCGCCTGGTGCACCTATCGTCGCCATCGATCTATTTCACTGGGCGCTCGCGCCTGGACATCCGCGAGGACCAGGTGCCGCGGCGTTTTCACGATCACTATGCGCTGACCAAGCACCTGGCCGAGCAGAAAGTCTTCGGTGCCCAGGAGTTCGGCCTCGAAGTGCTCGCCCTGCGCCCGCGCTTCGTCACCGGCGCAGGGGATGCGAGCATCTTCCCGCGGCTGATGCGCATGCAGGGCAAGGGACGTCTGGCGATCATCGGCAACGGCCTGAACAAGGTCGACTTCACCAGTGTGCACAACCTCAACGAGGCGCTGCTCAGCGCCCTGTTCGCCGAAGAGCAGGCGCTGGGCCAGGCCTACAACATCAGCAACGGCCAGCCTTTGCCACTGTGGGATGTGGTCAACTACGTGATGCGCCAGATGCAGTTGCCCCAGGTCACCCGCTACCGCTCCTATCGCCTCGCCTACAGCCTCGCGGCGGTCAACGAGGCAGCCTGCATGCTCTGGCCCGGGCGGCCGCAACCCACCCTGACACGCACCGCGATGCAGGTGATGAGCAAGGATTTCACCCTCGACATCAGCCGCGCCCGGCATAATCTCGACTACCGCCCCAAGGTCAGCCTGTGGACGGCGCTGGATGAATTCTGCGGCTGGTGGAAGCACCTGCCGGGCCAACAGTGAACCTGTCGGGCAGGCGGTGGTCAGCAGTGCGCCATCCCGGCGGTTTATAATATGTCTCTTTGCTATTAGTGCGGTCGAACCTACCCATGCGCAACGATGCCCACGATGATTTCGATGATGTGCCGGTCCTGAGGGCGGGTACTCCCGATGATGACGAGCTGCTCCCGGCCCATGTGGCACGTGGTCGGCAGAAAGCCGCGCGGCCGACCAGCAATGGCCCTTTGTGGGCGTTGCTGGTGGCCTCGTTCATCGCCCTGGCCGGGCTTGGCTGGTGGAGCTTCCAGCAGATTTCGCTGATGGAGCAGCAACTGGTGGCCACTCAGGAGAGCTTTGCCCGCATCAGCGAGGAAGCCGCCGGCCGCCTGCAGGCGATCAGCGGCAAGGTCGATGCCAGCGAGTCGAACAGCAGCACTGGCAGCGAAGCCCTGAAACTGCAGATTCGCCAGTTGCAGGCCAGCCTTGCCGAGCAGGGCAAGCAGCAGGAAGGCGTTGCCGGTCAGGCCGGCGATCTGGGCAAGCGCCTGGAACAGGTGCTGGCCGATACCCGCGCGCAGCAGAAGGCAGTGACCGAGCTACAGACCCAGTTGCAGGCGCAGCTCAAGGCGGTGAACACCGAGCTTGCGGCACTCAAGTCGGGTCAGGTCGATGGCGGCAAGCTCGATGGCCAGCTCAAGAGCCTGAGCAGCGAGGTGGCAGCGGTGAAGAAGCAAGGCGCTGCGCTCGAGAGCCTGGAGCAGGATGTGCTGGTGCTCAAGAGCCAGGCGGACAATCGCCCGGCAACTGCCAGTGGTGCCTCGGTGCAGGAGTTCGATGCTTTCCGTGGCCAGACCACGCGCAGCCTCAACACCCTGCAGAGCCAGATCCAGAACCTGCAGCAGCAGATCAACGCGCGGCCGTGAAAATGTAGCGTTTCAGCGCGGGTTGCAACCTTTGCGCAGATAGTCTTCCAGCGGCAGGTTCGGTCGGAACGGCTCGAGGTTCCATTCGGGCTTGTCGTGGGCGATACGCATGTGGCAGACCATCTGTTGGGTCATGCCACCCTTGTCATTATTCACCCAGCGTTGGTCTGCGCTGAATTTGTCGCGCATTTCCCGGTCAGCCGCGTTTTCCGCCTCTTCTGACGGGTTCGCTTTCACCGCCCTGGCGCAATCGGTCGGCACCAGTCCCAGCGCCCACTCCTTTTTACCCGGGTTGACGTCGCTGCGCTCGAACCAGTGGCCGGATACGAAGTAACGCTCACAGATCACGTCGCCCAGCTTTGCCTGGGAAGCTTCGACATAGTTGAAAAGAGCATCGCGATCTGCTTCTGGCAGTGTCAGTGTGATGATCGGGACGAAGGTTCCGGTTGCCTTGTAGAACTGACGTTGATCTTGCTGTGCCTTGAGCAGCCCCTGTGGACTGTCGTGCAGGTAGAAAAACGCCTGGATCGGCAGGTGAGCAGGGGGAATTCCCTCCCAGGTCTTGCCCCGCAGTTCGTTGTTCTGCTCGCCTGGCAGAAGCCCTGTGGCCTCTACCCCAGCATTGAAGCCGTTCACGGCGACCAGGCCCATCCCGTTAGCTACCGAGAAACCGCACTGCTTGGCGGGGTCATTGCCATAGTTGGCAAGCCATCCCTTGGCTGTGGTGATGTCTTGCAGATGGCAGGCGCGGCTGCTTGCGCCTCCCTCCTGTGATTCCCCGCAACCGTGGTCTGAACGCGTCCGTCGTCCACCGTCGACTGGAAAGAAGCACAGTAGCTGCAGCGTCCGACTTTCTTTCGGTTGTTGTTCTGCCGGGTAAATGATGTAGCCGTTGGTGTCGTTCAAGGCCAGATGGCTGAAGGTGGCATCTTTTGCCAGATACGTGTAGGCCGTACCGCCATTCTCGCGCTCCTCTGGTGTCGGATCCCAGCTGTTCTCCTGATTCATGTGGGTCGTGCCCTTGAGTATCACGCCTGCGCACAGGAAGCGGGGTTTGTTGGTGCTGCCACAGTTCGGGGGGCTCTGCAGGTAGCGGACACTCAGGGCATGTGCCGTTTCCGGTCCTGGCGCCGCCAGTGCTGAGTGATTGAGAACCAGACTGGCTGCAAGCAGGCTCAGCCTAAATAGGACGGGAGGCAGGTACATGGCAGCTCCATTGCAGGGTTGATGACGCTGTCCGCGTGATTTCGCTATGACAAACAGTTGCTGTTTCATCGACCTTAGGCAAATACGTATATCTGAGCAACTGGTAAAAATGATAGTGGCGTGCGGGCACCTGTTAATTTTGTCAGGTGTGCAGTCTTCAAGTTGTTGCTAGATTGTCATTGCAACTTCGCACTCCGGGTCAGGCGTCAAGCGAGATACGGTTTCACCGTTTTTATTGTTATTGCCAGTTTCGCTCGCGTTGGGAGTAGCAGGCCAAATTTCATCTCTTGTAAAACACTGAAGTTGCTCAGTTGTATCCTGGCAACAGCATTCACTGTGCGACAGCGGCCGGGTCATCGTTTCGTCGGTGCCTCTAACTGGATTCGAAGTAACTCCAATTTTCGAGCACTCTGGAGCCTCGGCGGGGCCGCGTTTTCTTAAATTTTGGGGGATTTCATGAAGGGGTCCAAACACGGGAAAGGTGCGTTCACCTACAACCCGGCAGATCAAGGAGTGACACCATGAAAGCTCTGGCATGGATAGCCGTAGTCGGCTCGCTACAGTTAGCGCTGGTTGCCTGTGTCCCCAACGGCAAAGAAACCGCAGTACCTGAGCAGGCCGTGCGTGCGGGCTTCGATGTACCCGCACCGGTGCTGGTCGAAGCGCGTGACAGGAAGATCGGCCTCGATAGCTTCAAAGATGAGCTCAGTGTGCATGTGGACTACCCGGCGATGGCTGCAGGGCATACCGTCGGGTTGCGCTGGCAAGGCAAGAAATCCACGTATTTGCCGGTTCAGACCGTCAAGCAGGCAGGGCCTCTGGTGTTCAAGGTGCCCAGGGAACTGGTCGAGGAAGTTGTCGGTGGTACTGCGCGACTGACCTCCAGTGTCGGGGTAAATGGCTCGAACTTGATCATTTCCGACCCACTCGTTGTAACGGTGGTGAAGTCGTTGCCGTTCGACATTCCTGCACCGAAGCTGCTCGGCATCGACAAGAACGGCGATTATCGTCCAGGCAGCGATGTCACGACGGTTGAAGTTGACTATCCCGGCATGAAAGTGGGTGACATGGTCGGACTTCGATGGAAAGGCCGCAAAACCCGCGATCTGTCGCTCAAGGAGGTCAAGAAAGTTGCGCCGGTGTCATTCGAGGCACCGTTCGATACGGTCAGCCTCTTTACTGGAAGTGCGGTGATCATCTCCGCCAGTGTGGGTGGAGACGGAAATCCGTTGCGTATTTCCCAGGCGCTCAGTGCGCGAATACTGGAACGGATGATGATTGAGGCGCCCACAGCCGAGCAAGCCTCGAAGGGTGAACTCGACCTCAATCTGATCATGGGCAGCACGACGATCAAGGTGGATGGCCAGCAGTTGCGCAAGGGCGATACCGTCGGAATGCGCTGGCAAGGAGGGGCGCGTCTGGACCTGCCCACGCAACGATTCGGCGGTACGGGAGATATCCGCTTCCAGGTCGCCAAGGACGATGTGGCCAAGGACCTGGGCAAGACCGTGAGGCTCACTGCGAGCCTGGGGCGTGGCGGCAATCCGCTGGTGATTTCCGAGCCGCTGGATTTGAAGATCGTCAAGTCCGCACTTGCTCCCGGGGAGGTCGTCGCAGCACGCTTGAACGAGCGCTACCGCAAGGTACCTGCTGCCTGTGCCGGCAATACCCCGGCGTACTACTGCAGCGGTGTGCTGGCGCGGGGCACGTACAACGAGAATTTCGATCCTTGGAACCCGAGTCCGAACGCGGTGAAGCTGGGGGGCGTGTCGTTCACATACCTGCGCATGGACTCCCATGTCACCAGCCTCGCCATAAACAGTGGCTTCATCTTCAGCGACCAGGAAACCGCCATCGCTCAGAACAAGGCCCAGGAACTGCTCTGTATCTATCCCCATAACGCAGGCACTTCGAGTAATTACAAGCAGAACGGTTGTGGATCTCGACAGGGGCTTCTGGCTGCCGATCTGAGCTCCTGTGCTGCAAAAGGGATTACCACGGCAGCGCAGTGGATCACACATGCCTCTGGTATCGCCAACAGCACCTTGCAATGTTCGCTGAGCACACAGGTACCCTCGCAGTTCCTGGCCGCGTTGGAGGCGAAGGGCACACCGCTGAGAATTTCGAGTCCCTGGAACGAGGTTCTCGTGCGGACCTGGGCGCAGGATATCGGTGAGAAACTGCCTCTCGAGGCTTTCTTCTACTTTGCCAATGTGGCCGGAGCGGACGCGAGCGCCAAGACATACCAGACAAAATTCAAAGCTCGCACCAATCTTTGGGTTCCGGTGATCAGGCTGGATCAGACCCAGTATGGCAAGGGCAATCCCTTCGAATACCGGGCTGTGGATCAGGCGGTGCAGCCATGAAGGCTCATGGCAGGTGGCGGATGAGTCACGCAGAGTAAACCGCTTCGGCATTATTGCCTGTGGGTTCTGGCCACTAAGCGGACACCAGCAGAGGATGAGCGGGTGCAGCTCATCCTCTGCCCTGCATCACAGGCGCGGGTAGTCGATGTAACCCACAGGACCCTTGCCGTAGAAGGTTTCAGGGTGCGGCTCGTTCAGCGGCGCATCGGCGGCCAGACGCGCCGGCAGGTCGGGGTTGGCGATGAACGGGATGCCGAAGGCCACGGCATCGGCCTTGCCGCTGGCCAGTGCCGCGTTGGCGGTGGCCTTGGTGAAGCGTTCGTTGACGATGTAGGGGCCGCCGAACGCCTCTTTGATCAGCGGGCCGATGCTGTCGTCGCCTTCTTTTTCCCGCGAGCAGATGAAGGCGATGCCACGCTTGCCCAGTTCACGGGCAACGTAGGTGAAGGTCTCGGCGCGGTCGGCATCGCCCATGTCGTGGGCATCGGCCCGTGGTGCCAGGTGCACGCCGACGCGCTTGGGGCCCCAGACGTCGACCACCGCGTCGGTCACTTCCAGCAGCAGGCGGGCACGGTTTTCCAGCGAGCCGCCGTATTGGTCGGTGCGCTGGTTGGTGCTGCTCTGCAGGAACTGGTCGAGCAGGTAACCATTGGCGCCATGGATTTCCACGCCGTCGAAACCAGCAGCCTTGGCGTTCTCGGCACCGGTCCGGTAAGCCTCGACGAGGTCGGCGATTTCTTCGGTTTCCAGCGCGCGGGGTGTCGGGTAGTCGCTCAGCGGGCGCACCAGGCTGACGTGGCCTTTGGGCTGGATTGCGCTTGGCGCCACCGGCAGCTCACCGTTGAGGTACGACGGGTGGGAGATGCGCCCGACGTGCCACAGTTGCAGGAAGATGCGCCCGCCAGCGCCATGCACGGCCTGGGTCACGTTGTGCCAGCCGCGGACCTGGTCGTTGGACCAGATGCCGGGGGTGTCGGGATAGCCGACGCCCATCGGTGTGACCGAGGTGGCTTCGGTCAGGATCAGGCCAGCGCTGGCGCGCTGCACGTAGTACTCGGCCATCAGTGCGTTGGGCACGCGGCCCTCGTCGGCGCGGCAACGGGTCAGCGGGGCCATGATGATGCGGTTGGGCAGCTCGAGGTCGCCCAGGGTGATCGGATCGAAAAGCGTGGTCATGTCGAAAGCCTCGCGTAGGTCAGTTGGATGCAGCGGCCAGCTCGGCATCGTTGTCGCCGCGCTGGTTGAAAGTGATCAGGGTGACGATCAGCGCCAGGACAGCCAGGGCGCCTGCGGCCAGCGGTACGCTGGTCAGGCCCAGGCCGTGGGCGATGACGCTGCCGCCAACCCAGGCGCCCAGGGCGTTGCCCAGGTTGAAGGCGCCGATGTTCAGGGTCGAGACCAGGTTCGGCGCATCCTTGCCGTAGGTGACCACGTTGACCTGCAGCGCTGGAACGGCGGCGAAGGCGGCGGTGGCCCAGAGGAACAGGGTGATTTCGGCGGGCACCAGCGCGTTGCTGGTCCAGCTGAACAGGGTGGAGACCACTGCCATGGTGGCGAACACACCCACCAGGGTGGCCGCGAGGCGGCGATCGGCGAGCTTGCCTCCGATGATGTTACCCAGCGTCAGGCCCAGGCCGATCAGGACCAGGGTCCAGGTCACGCCGCGTGGCGATACGCCGGTCACATCACCGAGCAGTGGCGCAACGTAGGTGAACAGGGCGAACACCGAGGCCGAGAACAGCACGGTCATGCTCAGCGACAACCAGATCCGGGCGCCCTTGAGGGAGGCGAGTTCAGCGCGCATGTCGACCTTTTCGGCATCCTGCTGCAGCGGCAAAAAGCGGATCAGGCCGATCAATGCGATCACGCCGATGCCGGTCACGGCCCAGAAGGTCGAGCGCCAGCCGGCGACCTGGCCCAGGGCAGTGCCCAGTGGCACACCCAGCACGTTGGCCAGGGTCAGACCTGTGAACATAAGCGCTACTGCCGAGGCGCGGCGGTTGGCTGGCACCAGACTGGCCGCCACCACCGAGCCGATACCGAAGAAGGCACCGTGGCACAGGGCGGTGACCACGCGGGCGAACATCAGCAGGTTGTAGTCGCTGGCCACTGCACACAGCAGGTTGCCGACGATGAACACGCCCATCAGCACCACCAGCGCAGCCTTGCGTGGCAGGCGGGCGGTGGCCAGGGCCATGAACGGCGCGCCGATCGCCACGCCCAGGGCGTAGCCGGTCACCAGCCATCCGGCTCCGGGAATGCTCACACCCAGGTCGCGCGCCACATCGGGCAGCAGGCCCATGATGACGAACTCGGTGGTGCCGATGGCAAAGGCGCTCAGCGCCAGGATCAATAGTGAAAGGGGCATTGCAAGGTCCTTGTCAGAGCTCTTGGCTCATCTGCTCGAGGAAGGCCTGGATGGTGTCCTCGTTGCGCTTGAAGAAATGCCACTGCCCGACCTTCTGGCTGCTGATCAGGCCTGCGCGCTGCAAGGTGGCCAGGTGGGCAGAGACGGTCGACTGCGACAGGCCGCAGCGTTGATCGATCTGCCCGGCACAGACGCCGAATTCGGTGCTGTGGTGCTGGTCGGGGAATTGCGCCGCAGGGTCCTTCAGCCAGTTGAGGATGTCTCGGCGGACCGGATGGGCCAGGGCTTTTATTATTTCGTCGAGGTCGAGAGGCATGGTTGGGCTCGTGGTGTGTAGCGGTATATCGCGATGGGGCGAAATATAAATCGGTATTTCGCGATATACAAATATGAAGAGGTTCTGAGCTCAGCCGAAATCGCTATATCGCGTTATAACGATATACGCGGCGACAGTGCTAGACTGCCGCCATGAATTACCTCGCACACCTGCACCTTGGCGGCCCGGCGCCGCAGCAACTGCTCGGCAGCCTGTACGGCGATTTCGTCAAAGGCCCGCTCGAAGGGCGCTTTGCGCCTGAGCTGGAGGCGGCGATCCGGCTGCACCGACAGATCGATCGCTACACCGACAGCCATCCGCTGGTACTGGCGGCGCTGGCGCGCTTCCCGCAGGAGCGTCGGCGGTTTGCCGGGATCGTGCTCGACGTGTTCTTCGATCACTGCCTGGCACGGCATTGGGCGGATTACGCCGAGCAGCCGCTGGCGCAGTTTACCGACACCTTTTACCGGGTGCTGTTGGCCGAGCCGCAGTTGCCGGGGCGCTTGGCACGTATTGCGCCGTTCATGGCAGCGGATGACTGGCTGGGAGCCTATGGTGATTTCGCCACGCTGGAGCAGGTGTTCGGGGGGATCGCGCGGCGGCTGTCGAAGCCGCAGGGCATGAACGGGGTGATGGCGGAGCTGGAGCGGTTGTATGAGCCGTTGCTGGCGGATTTTCGTGAGTTCTACCCGCAGTTGCAGGTGTTTGCGGCGGCGGGGCGGTGAGGTTTTGCAGTGTTTGCCAGGGCCCTATCGCGGGGCAAGCCCGCTCCCACAGGTACCGAATTGATTTTAAGTACAGCGGGGTGCCTGTGGGAGCGGGCTTGCCCCGCGAT
>NZ_JBNFMU010000101.1:0-32933 GCF_049942315.1 Pseudomonas wayambapalatensis | reverse complement strand
ACAGCCAGGCGGACATTCAGGGCGTGCTGGCCAGCACCTCGATCTGCTTCGACCTGTCGGTGTGGGAGCTGTTCGTGACCCTGGCGGGGGGCGGTTTCATCGTGGGTGCGCGCAATGCCCTGGAACTGCCTGAGCTGGAAGCGCGGGATCGGGTGCGCCTGATCAACAGCGTGCCGTCGGCGGCCAGTGCGCTGCTGCGCGCCGGGCAGATACCGGCGAGCGTGCGCATCGTCAATCTGGCGGGCGAGCCGCTGAAGCAGTCGGTGGTCGAGGCGCTCTACGCGCTGGAGCACATCCAGCACGTCTACGATCTTTACGGCCCTTCGGAAGACACCACCTATTCGACCTGGACCCGCCGCGAGGCGGGCGGGCAGGCCAACATCGGCCGCCCGCTGCACAACACCGCCAGCTACCTGCTGGACGGCGAGCTGCAATCGGTGCCGGTCGGGGCGACGGCGGAGCTGTACCTGGCAGGCGAGGGTGTCACCCGCGGCTACCTGCTGCGTCCGGGGCTGACCGCCGAGAAATACTTGCCAGACCCGTTCGCGGCGGATGGCTCGCGGCTTTACCGCACCGGTGACCTGGCACGCTACCGCGAAGACGGCGTGCTGGAGTACGCCGGGCGTGTGGACCATCAGGTGAAAGTGCGTGGCCTGCGCATCGAGCTGGGTGAAATCGAAGCGCGCTTGCAGGCCCAGGGCCTGTTGCGCGAATCGGCGGTGCTGGCCGTCGAGCTGAATGGCGTTCAGCAACTGGTCGCCTACGTGGTGGCCCAGGACCATGGCGCGGACGAAAGCGAGTTGCGCAGTGTGTTGAAAGCCAACCTGCAACAGACCCTGCCGGACTACATGGTGCCGACCCACTGGCTGTTCCTCGAACGCCTGCCGCTGACCCCAAACGGCAAGCTCGACCGCAAGGCGCTGCCGGTGCCGCAGGCAACTGCCCCGACGCGCCAGGTGGCACCGCGCAGCGTGCTGGAGCACTGGCCTGCGGCGCTGGCAGTGCCTTGCGGTCGAGCTTGCCGTTGGGGGTCAGCGGCAGGCGTTCGAGGAACAGCCAGTGGGTGGGCACCATGTAGTCCGGCAGGGTCTGCTTGAGCCAGGCCTTGAGCGGCTCGGCATCATCATGCAATGCCGCAGCAGCGACATAGCCGACCAATTGCGTCCCCAGTTCACCCTGACGGGCGACCACCGCCACCTCACGCACCTCGGGGTGCGCCAACAGGCGTGCCTCGATCTCACCCAGCTCGATACGGAAACCGCGCACCTTGACCTGATGGTCGATACGCCCCAGGTATTCGATCGACGCGTCTTCGCGGTAACGCACCAGGTCGCCGGTGCGGTACATGCGCCCGCCTTCACCGGTGAACGGGTCGGCGACGAAGCGTTCGGCACTCAGCCCAGGCCGGCGCAGGTAACCGCGCGCCAGGCCCTCGCCGGCCAGGTACAGCTCGCCCGCCACCCCCACCGGCTGCGGCTGCAGGTGGCCATCCAGCACATAGGCGCAGGTGCCCGGCAGCGGCCGGCCAATGCTGGCCCGGCCGTTGGCCTGGCGCAGCACGCAGGTCGAATAGGTGGTGTCTTCGGACGGCCCGTAAAGGTCGTGCACGCGTTCGACGCCCGGCAGCGCATACAGCGCATCGACCAGCGACTGCTTCAGCGGCTCGCCCGCCAGGTTGATGGTGCGCACACTGGACGGAATCGCCCCGGCCTGCAGCAGCGCGGCGATCGCCGACGGCACGGTGTTGATAAGGGTCACGCGCTCGCGCGCAGGCAGTTCCGGCAGCGCCAGGGCGTTGTCGGCGAGAATGAAATGGCCGCCGCCGGCCAGGGTCACGAACAGCTCCCAGACCGACAGGTCGAAGCAGATCGAGGTGCTCGCCAGCACGCCTTGCAGATCGTCCTGGCTGTACAGCCCCTGGGCCCATCGCACCAGCGCCACGGCATTGCCATGGGTGATCGCCACGCCCTTGGGCAGGCCGGTGGAGCCAGAGGTGTAGATCACGTACGCCAGGTGCTCGGCATCGTCATGCTGGACCGGCGCATGGGTGGGTTGCAGCGCCAGCTGCGGGTCGTCGTCGAGCAACAGCAGCGACTGGCCTTCGCTGATCACCGACGCCAACTGTGCGGCCTGGTCGGCCTGAGTCAGCAGCAGGTGCGCCTGGCTATCGCCGAGCATGTGCGCCAGGCGCTCGCGCGGGTAGGCCAGGTCCAGCGGCACATAGGCGCCACCGGCCTTGAGCACCGCCAGCAGGGCTACCACCAGTTCGGCGCTGCGCGGCAAGGCCACGCCGACCCGCACTTCCGGGCCGACACCCAGGGCACGCAGGCGATGGGCCAGGCGGTTGGCCTGCGTGTCGAGCTCGTGATAGCTCAGCTCGCGCTCACCGCAGATCAGCGCCAGGGCCTCGGGGGCCTGCGCGGCGCGAGCCTGGATCAGACCGTGCAAGCTGGCGTGGGTCGCAGGCGGCAGCGCTGCCGAGTTCCAGGTCTGAAGCATGCGCTGCTGTTCGTCGGCGGCCAGCAGCGGCAAGCGCGCCACTGGGCACAGCGGGTCGTGCACCACGGCCTGCAGCAGGTGCTGCCAATGGTCGGCCAGACGCTCGATGGTGGCGTGGTCGAACAGGTCGGTGGCGTAGGTCAGCGACACTTCGATGCGCGCCTCGACCTCAGTGGTGTCCAGGCTCAGGTCGAACTGCGCGGTGCCGCTGTCCCAGCTCAGCGGCTCGAGCGCCAGGCCTTGCAGGGAGGTTGCGGTGGCAGGCGTCACCTGGTGGTTGTGCATGACCTGGAACAGCGGGCTGTAGCTCAGGCTGCGCTGGGGCTGCAGGGCGTCGACCAGTTGCTCGAACGGCAGGTCCTGGTGGGCCTGGGCGCCGAGTACGGCCTGGCGTACCTGTTGCAGCAGTTGATCGAAACCGGCCGCGCCATCGACCTGGGCGCGCAGCACCTGGGTGTTGACGAAGAAGCCGACCATCGACTCGGTCTCGGCACGGGTGCGGTTGGCCACCGGTACGCCGACGCGGATATCGGACTGGCCGCTGTAGCGGTGCAGCAAGGCCTGGAACGAGGCCAACAGGTAGACGAACAGGGTCACGCCCTGGGCGCTGGCCTGCTCGCGTAGCGCTGCCACCAGCGGCTCGGCCAGGCTCTGGTCCAGGCGCGCACCGCGCTGGCTCTGCTCGGCAGGTCGCGGGCGGTCGAACGGCAGTTCCAGCACGGGCTGCTCGTCGCCCAGTTGTTCACGCCAGTAGGCCAGTTGCCGGGCGCCCTCGCCCGCCTCCAGCCATTGGCGTTGCCACTGGGCGAAGTCGGCGTACTGCAAGGCCAGGGGCTCGAGTGCCGCGGCCTCGCCACGGCAATGGGCGAGGTAGCGCGCCTGCCACTGTTCGACCAGCAGCTGCATCGACCAGCCGTCGGAGACGATGTGGTGCTGGGTCATCACCAACACATGGTCCTGTTCGCCCAGCACCAGGACGCGAACCCGCAGCAACGGCGCCTGGAACAGGTCGAACGGGCGGCGAATCTCGCGCTGCACTTCGCGGCGGATGGCCGCCTCGTCGGCCTGCCCCTCCATGGCCTGGTAGTCGATCGCGAAGGTCAGCGCCGGGGCGATGACCTGGCGGACCTCCCCGTCCTCTTCGACGAACGCGGTGCGCAGCGAGGCATGGCGATCCACCAGGTCCTGCACGCTGCGCGCCAGGGCGTCGCAATCCAGCGCGCCGCGCAGACGCAGCGCTGCCGGAATGTGATAGGACGCACTGTGCGGCTCCAGTTGCCACAGGAACCACTGGCGCTCCTGGGCATAGGACAATGCCAGCGGTTGGTCATGGCCCACACTGACCAACGCAGGCCCCGCCTCAGCGGCCTGGGCCTGGCAGGCCTCGGCGAACGCCTCCAGCACCGGCGCCTGGAACAGCACCCGCACCGGCACCTCGCGCTGCAACTGCTGACGGATGCGCACCACCACCTGCATGGCCAGCAGCGAATGCCCGCCACGCTCGAAGAAGTGATCGGCCAGGCCGATCTGCGGCACGTCCAGCACCTGGGCCCAGATGTCCGCCAGCGCCGCCTGCAAGGCATTGCGCGGGGCGATGTAGGCCGCGCGGGTGGCGTCTGCCTCGGGTAGCGGCAAGGCTGCGCGGTCAAGCTTGCCGTTGTTGTTCAGCGGCAACTGGTCCAGCACGACGAGTTGCGCCGGCACCATGAACTCCGGCAGCGACTGGCGCAACGCGTCGCGCAGCGCGGCGACGAAGGCCGTGCGCGCATCGCCCTGCACTGCCTCGCTGGCAACCGGCACGACGAAGGCCACCAACTGCGCACCCTGGCCGGTCGGTTGGGCGATCAGCGCGGCGGCGCGCACTCCCGGCTGGGCCTGCAGGCAGGCTTCGATCTCACCCATTTCGATGCGCATGCCGCGAATCTTCACCTGGTGATCGATGCGCCCGACATACTCCAGCACCCCTTCGGCGTTGTAGCAGGCCAGGTCGCCACTGCGATAAAGCCGTGCGCCCGGCTCGCGAGCGAACGGGTCGGGCAGGAAGCGTTCGGCCGTGAGGCCCGGACGCTGGTAATACTGCTGGGCCAGACAGGCCGGGGCGGCGATGCACAACTCACCGACCGCGCCCGCCGGCAACAGCTCGCCAGCGCCGTCGAGCACATAGAGGGCGCGGCCGGCAATGGCCCGGCCAATCGGCACGCCGTGGCTGTCGCTGGCATCGCCCAGGCGGCAGGCATGCACGCTGGAGACCACGGTGGCCTCGGTCGGGCCGTAGGTGTTGATCAGCGCGACCTCGCCCAAGCCCGCGGCGTGCCACAGGCGCAGCCCTTCCACCGACATCGCCTCGCCGCCGACGTGCACCTGGCGCAGTGCACCCAGGCCACGGCCCGGCTGCGCGGCGCACTCTTTGGCCAGCAGGTACCAGTAGGCCGCTGGCAGGTCGGCCAAGGTGACGTCGTGCTGCACGATGTGCTCGGCCAACTGCTGCACATCCCACAGCGACTCGCCCCGCATCACCAGCGCCGCCCCCAGTGCCAGCGGCGGATAGCACTGCTCGACGAAGCCGTCGAAGCTGAAGGTGGCGAACTGCAGCACGCGGTCGTTGGCGCTCAGGTGCGAATACTGCGCACCGCTCTGGCAGAACTCGCGCAGGGCGGCATGGCTGATGGCGACGCCCTTGGGCCGGCCGGTGGAGCCGGAGGTGTAGATCACGTATGCCAGGTCCTGGGCGTGAGGCTGCACGAGCGGGTCATGCTCGGGCTGCGCGTCCAGCGCCAGCTCGCCGGTCACCAGGCGCGGCACCTCGGCTGGCAGGCTCAGGCCCTGCAACAGGCCGTCGTCGCACAGCAGCAAGTCGAGCTGGCTGTCCTCGATCATGTAGCGCAGGCGCTCATCCGGGTAGGCTGGGTCAAGCGGCACATAGGCTGCGCCACTCTTGAGCACCGCCAGCAAGCTGACGATCAGTTGCGGGCTGCGGCGCAGGGCCAGGCCGATACGTTTGCCCGGGCCCAAGCCCTGGGCGATGAGCAGGTGCGCCAGGCGGTTGGCCTGGCGGTTGAGTTGGCCATGGCTGAGCGAGCGGCCCTCGCACAACACGGCCAGGGCGTCGGGGTTGCGCGCGGCCTGGGCGGCGATGCGCTGGTGCAACAGCGGCGTGGCAGACAGGTCGATCGCTTCGCCCTGGCTGTGCGCCAACACCGCCTGCTGCGTGGTGTCATCCAGCAGCCGCAGGCTGCCCAGCGCGGCCGAGGGCTGCTCGAGCATCTGCTCGAGCGCCTGGCAGAAACCGGCGCACAGCTGCTCGACCTGCGCAGCATCGAAGTGCGCCAGGTCGTAGGCGAACTCCACGCTCAATCGCGCACCCAGCTCGATGCCGAGGGTCAGCGGATAATGGGTGCGCTCGTGATTGCGCAGCGCGCCCACCTGCAACCCGGCTGGCGCGCCATCACGCAGGGCCTCGGCCACCGGGAAGTTCTCGAACACCATCAAGGTGTCGAACAGCACACCGCCCTGCTGGCCGGCCCAACCCTGGACCTTGTACAGCGGCACGTGCTCGAACTCGCGCAGGTCGAGGTTGAACGCCTGCAGGGTTTCCAGGGCCGCGCCGACCGACTGGCCAGGTGCTGCGCTGCACAGGACCGGAAGGGTGTTGATGAACAGCCCCAGTTGCTCTTCGATCCCCGGCAACGGCGCCGAGCGCCCGCTGACGGTCGCGCCGAACGCCACGCAGGCCTGGCCGGTGTGACGTTGCAACACCAGGCCCCAGGCCGCCTGGAACAGGGTGTTGAGGGTCACTTTGCGCTGGCGGGCGAACTGGCCCAGGCGCTCGGCGAAGGCGCCGTCGAACACATGCAAGTGCTCGCCACTGCCCTGCCCTTGCGCCCGACGCAACGCCGAGGCCAGCAAGGTCGGCCCCTGCAACGGCGCCAGTGCAGCCTTCCAGAAGCGCTCGCCAGCATCGACGGGCTGGCGTTGCAACCAGCCCAGGTAGTCGCTGAAACGCCCGCTGGCGGCGGGCACCGGTTGCCCGGCGTAGGTCTGGATCACCTGGGCCAGCAGGCTGGCATTGCTCCAGCCATCCATGAGGATGTGATGGCTGGTGTAGATCAGGTGCCAGCCACCGCCCTGCAGTGCCACCAGTTGCAGGCGGAACAGCGGCGCCTGGCGCAGATCGAAGCCGCGAAGGCGTTCGGCGGCGGCCAGGGCATCGAGGTCGTGCACGCCCTCCAGCACCTGCAGCGGCAAGTCGAGATGGCGCTGCACCAACAGGTGCGCCTCGCTCAAGCCCTCCCAATGCACGCTGGCACGCAGGATCTCGTGGCGCGCCATTGCCTCGCTCCAGGCCTCACGCAAACGCGCGGGCTCCAGCCCCTGGATATCCAGGCGCAGTTGGTTGATGTAGGCACCGGCCCCGGGCTCGTACTGGGCGTGGAAGAACATGCCCTGCTGCATCGGCGACAGCGGATAGAGCGCTTCGATAGCGCTGGCAGCGACTGGCAGCGCGTCGAGCTGCGCCTGGTCGATGCGTGCGAGCGGGAAGTCGGAAGGCGTCGCCTGGCCGGCCGGGGTTTGCAGGCAGTGGGCGATCAGTTGTGCCAGCTCATCGTTGTAGGCCTGGGCCAGGCCTTCGACAGTGGCGTCATGGTACATCTGGCCGCTGTAGCCCCAGCGCAGCGACAGCTCGCCGGCATAGACCTGGCTTTCCAGGGTCAGCCAGTTGGCCAAGGGGGCCTCGGGGTCCTGGGCCTGGCCGCTGCGCTCGGTGGCGGGCGCCCAGAGTGCCTGGGCATCGAACTGCTGGTCGAACTGCCCCAGATAGTTGAAGGTGATACGCGCAGGCGTGGCCTGGTCGAGCGCCTGGCGCTGGGCCTCATCGCCCAGGTAGCGCAGCAGGCCGTAGCCCAGCCCCTTGCCCGGCACCGCGCGCAACTGCTCCTTGACCGTCTTGATCGAGGCGCCCACATCGTCACTGACGCTCAGGCGTACAGGGAACAGCGTGGTGAACCAGCCCACGGTGCGCGACAGGTCGACATCCTCGAACACCTCTTCGCGACCGTGCCCTTCCAGTTGCACCAGCACCGCCTGCTGCGCGCTCCAGCGCGCGACCACCCGGGCCAGCGCCGTCAGCAGCAGGTCGTTGATCTGTGTGCGGTAGGCGGCCGGGGCAAGCTGCAGCAACTGACGGGTCAGCTCGGCGTCCAGGCGCGTTTCCAGGGTGCGGCCGTGGCGGTTGAGCGCGGCGCCCTGGGGCATGTCGCACGGCAGCTCGTGGTCGACACGCTGGGCGCGCCAGTAGTCCAGCTCGCCGGCCTGTTGCGCAGCCAGGGCAGGCAGGCGCGCGGCCCAGGCCTGCCAGGCGCTGGTCTTGGCGGGCAGCGGCTGTTGCGTGTAGGCGTGCTGCAAGTCTTCGAGCAGTACGCGCCAGGACACGCCATCGACCACCAGGTGGTGGATCACCAGCAGCAAGCGCTGGCTGCCATCGGCCATTTGCACCAGTACCGCGCGCAGCAGCGGCCCGTCGGCCAGGTCGAGGCTGCGCTGGGTGGTGTCGCAGAGCGCCGCCAGCGCCTCGGCATCGGCAGCCGTTTCTTCACGCAGCAGCCCGGCGGGCAGCGCACCGTGCTCGGCCTGCCAGTGGCCGTCGTGCAGCTGGAAGCGCAGGCGTAGAGCATCATGTTGTTCGACCAGGCGCACCAGCGCCTGCTGCAGGCGACCAGCGTCCAGGGTCTGGCGCGGCGTCAGCAGCAGCGACTGGTTCCAGTGTGCCCGTGCAGGCACCGCCTGCTCGAAGAAGGCGCGCTGGATAGGGGTCAGCAGCGCCGGGCCCTGCACCGCACCCTGCTCGGCCTGCACCTGCGTCGCACGCCCGGCAGCGCCAGCCAGGCCGCGCAGGGTCTGGAACTGGAACAGGTCACGCGGGCTGAACTGCAAGCCTTGGCGTCGGGCGCGGCTGACCACCTGGATGGCGATGATCGAGTCGCCGCCCAGTTCGAAGAAGTTGTCGTCCAGGCCGACCTGTTCGACCCCGAGCACCTCGCTCCAGACCTGCGCCAGAATCTGCTGCACCGGCGTTTGCGCGGCGACATAGGCGCCGCGTGGCGCCGCATCGGGCTGTGGCAGCGCCTTGCGGTCGAGCTTGCCGTTGGGCGTCAGCGGCAGGCGGTCGAGCGGCATCAGGTGGGTGGGCACCATGAACTCGGGCAGCGCCTGCAACAGCCAGTCCTTGAGGCCCTGCTGCCAGCCATCGGGCTGCTCGTTGAGTACCAGGTAGGCCACCAGCTGCTTGCCGTCCAGCGCCAGCACCACGGCCTCACGTACCCACTCATGCTGGGCCAGGCGCGCCTCGATCTCGCCCAGCTCGATGCGCAGGCCGCGAATCTTCACCTGATGGTCGAAGCGGCCTAGGTATTCGATCACGCCATCGTGGCGCTGGCGCACACGGTCGCCGGTGCGATACAGGCGCTGGCCAGAAACGAAAGGATCGGCGACGAAGCGCTCGGCGGTCAGGCTCGGGCGGCGATGGTAGCCCCGGGCTAAGCCGACACCGCCCAGGTAGAGCTCGCCGGAAACACCGGTGGCAACCGGCTCGAGGCCGGCGTCGAGCACGTAGGTGCGCAGGTTGGCGATCGGCAGGCCGATCGGCACGCTGTCCCGGCCTTCGTCGCGGCAGGTCCAATGGGTGACGTCGATGGCCGCCTCGGTCGGGCCATACAGGTTGTACAGGGCTGCGCCCGGCAGGCGGGCGAACACCTGCAACTGGGCATCCACCGGCAGGGCCTCACCGCTGCAGACGATACGCCGCAGGCTACTGCACGCTTCGACACCCGGCTCGTGGATGAACGCCTGGAGCATCGACGGCACGAAATGCAGGGTGCTGACCTGGAAGCGGCGGATGGTCTCGATCAAGCGTGCCGGATCGCGATGTTCACCCGGCGCGGCCACCGCCAGGCGCGCGCCAGTCATCAGCGGCCAGAAGAACTCCCACACCGACACGTCGAAACTGAAGGGGGTCTTCTGCAGCACGGTGTCGTCGGCGCCGATGGCGTAGGCCTCCTGCATCCAGTGCAGGCGGTTGGCCAGGGCCCGGTGGCTGTTGCCGGCGCCCTTCGGCCGCCCGGTGGAGCCGGAGGTGTAGATGACGTAGGCCAGTTGCTCGGGGTCGATATCCACCAACGGGGGGCTGGTGGGTTGCTCGTCGAGCAGCAACTGGTCGAGCGCCACGCACTGCACACCCTGGGGCAGCGGCAGGCTGTCGAGCAGTGCCTGCTGGGTCAGCAGCAGGTCGATGCCGCTGTCCTCGATCATGTAGGCCAGGCGTTCTGCGGGGTACTCCGGATCCAGCGGCACATAGGCAGCACCGGCCTTGAGGATGCCCAGCAGCCCCACCACCATTTCGACGCTGCGCTGCACGCTGATGCCGACCAGGCTGTCGCCCCGGGCGCCCTGGGCGCGCAGGTAGTGGGCCAACTGGTTGGCGCGGGCGTCGAGCTGGGCGTAGCTGAGCGCATGCTCGCCAAACACCAGGGCCAGAGCCTGCGGCGCGCGGCGTGCCTGGTCTTCGAACAGCTGGTGCACCGGGCGTTCGAGCGGGTAGTCACGGGCTGTAGCGTTCCAGTCCTGGAGCACGGTGGCAAGGCTGGCGTCATCGAGCATCGGCACCTGCCACAGCGCTTGCTGCGGCTGCTCGACCAGGCCTCGGAGCAGGGCCTGCCAGTGCCGGGCCATGCGCTCGATGGTGGCGCCGTCGAACAGGTCGCTGGCATAGGTGAAGGCCGCGTGCAGCACGCCACCTTGCTCGTAGGTGTCGAGGCTGAGGTCGAACTGGGTGGTGCGGCTGCGCCATTGCAGCGGCGCCAGTTGCAGGCCGGACGCCAGGGTGACGGTGGTCAGGTCGGCGACCTGCGGCTGGTGGTTGTACATCACCTGGAACAGCGGTGCGTGGCTGAGGCTGCGCTCGACCTTGAGCGCCTCGACCAGGCGCTCGAACGGCAGGTCCTGGTGCGCCTGGGCGCCCAGCACGGTCTGACGTACCGCTTGCAGATAACCCAGCACGTCCTGTTGCGCTTGTGGCTGCAGGCGCAGCACCTGGGTGTTGACGAACAGCCCGATCAGCCCCTCGACCTCGGCGCGGTTGCGGTTGGCCACCGGGCTGCCGATGCGCAGGTCGCTTTGGCCGGTGTAGCGTTGCAGGAGCATGCCGAAGCTGGCGAGCAGGACCATGAACAGCGACAGGTTGTGCTGGCGGGCAAAACCGCGCACCTGCTCGGTCAGTGCCGCGTCGAGCGGGAATGACTGGCGGCTGCCGCTGAAGCTGGGAGTGGCCGGGCGCGCGTGGTCAAGCGGCAGCTCCAGCACCGGCTGCTCCTCGCCCAGCTGGGCCTGCCAGTACTGCAACTGGCGCTCCATCTCGCCCGCTTCGAGCCAGCGGCGCTGCCACAGGGCGTAGTCGACGTACTGGATGGGCAGTGCTGGCAGCTGCGGTGCCTGGCCGGCGGCAAAGGCGTCATAGGCGCGGCTGAACTCATCGATCAGCACATTCATCGACCAGCCGTCGGAAACGATGTGGTGCAGGGTCAGCAGCAGCACGTGCTCCTGCGCATCGAGGTGCAGCAGGCGCACCCGCAGCAGTGGGCCTTGCGCCAGGTCGAACGGGCGTAGCGACTCGGTCTCGGCTTCGGCACGGACCTGTGCCTCACGCTGGTCGGCGGCGAGGTTGCGCAGGTCGACGCGCTCGATGTTCACGCGGGTGAGCGGGCGATGGGCCTGCTCCAAGCGGTCATCGGCCTGGGGTTCGAAGACGGTGGTCAGGCTTTGGTGACGGGCCAGTACGGTGGCGAAGGCCTGCTCTAGGGCGGCTTCGTTCAGCTGGCCTAACAGGCGTACGGCGCCTGGCAGGTTGTAGGCGCCGCTCTGGGGGTCCATCTGCCAGAGCACCCACATGCGTTGCTGGGCGTAGGACAGCGCATGGCGGTCTGGGGCCTCGACACTGGCCGGGATGGGGAACTGGGAAAAGTCGATGCCCTCCTTGGCCAGGGTCTCGAGGAACACGCGGCGCTTTTCCAGCGGCAGTTCAATGAAACGGCGGGCCAGTTGCAGGGACTTCTCGGCATTCATCAGATTGCTTCCGTACGGGTGGGGTATCGGGCGGGGCCCGGCTATCCCTACGAAACGGATACATCTTGCAAAAAGTTAGGTTTTGGTGGGGGTTTGGGGGGCGGTGGGGGGGGCTCGTGGCGGGTGAATATCCGATTTGGGTGGCGACGCGGATTCACCTTTTCGCCCTTACGGCGACCTACTTTTTTTCTTGGAAAAAAGTAGGCAAAAACCGCTTGCTCCCACATACGGCCCCTGCGCTGCGCTCCGGGGTTCCCTCGCGCCGGCGCCTTCCGGGCCTTCGCGGACTCCGACTTGCTGCGCAAGTCTACATCTCGCGACTTCGGCGGGACGCCGAAGGGCGCTGCGCGCCAGGGCCCTCCAGACGCCTCTGCTCGGCCTCCTGAGGTCGCGATGGGTGGCGCCTGGGATATCGCGCGCTTAGAAGCAAGAGCAAGAGCAAGAGCGGGAGCGGGAGCGGAGCTTGTTTGAAACATTTGCTTTCATTTGAGGCTTCAGGTTTCTGATTCTCATTCGTCCTATTAGATGCAGCCTTCAAGGTTGAGATGAAACTCGACCGCAATTTTCCTCAGAAGAACGACTGATGGCCCGACAAACTAAAAAATCCAAGTCCAAGCTGTGGTTCCTGGTCCACAGCTGGCTTGCCCTGCCGATCTGGTTCTTTGTCCTGATCGTCTGTTTCACCGGCATGCTCGCGGTGGTCAGCCAGGAGATCGTCTGGCTGGCGAACCCCGACGTGCGTGCCAGCCAACCGGACGACAACGCCGAGCGGCTGAGCTTCCAGCAGGTCTTGAGTGCGCTGAACAAGGCCGAACCGGACATGGCGGTGCGCTTCATCAGCCAGCCGGACGGCTCGCACTTCGCCCTCGAGGCCGCAGTCACCTATCCCGACGGCACGTCACCGACGCTCTACGTCAACCCCTATACCGGCGCCATCCAGGGCAAGACCCCCGACTTCAACTTCCAGGCCTTTACCCGCGCCCTGCACGGCTGGTGGCTGGTGCCGTTCACCAACGGCTATAGCTGGGGCTGGTACCTGGTGTCGCTGCTCGGCCTGCCAATGCTCGCCTCGCTGGTCACAGGGCTTGTGGTGTACAAGAAATTCTGGCGCGGGTTCTTCAAACCAGTGCGCACCCAGCATGGCTCGCGGATCTTCTGGGGCGACCTGCACCGCCTGGCCGGGGTGTGGTCGATCTGGTTCATCGCGGTGATTTCGATCACCGGCACCTGGTTCCTGATCCAGGCCATTCTCGGCGACAACCACGTCACCATTTCCACCGAGCCGATCGTGCCGGTCATCGCTCGCGAACAAGTGCCACAGAGCCCGGACGGCAATCCGGTGCCGCGCATCGACCTGGACGAGGCCGCCCGCATCGCCCAGGAGGCCATCCCGGGCCTGGACATCAGTTTCATCACCCTGCCGGCCACCGCCTACAGCCATATCAGCATGGGCGGACGAGGCTGGTATCCGCTGATGTTCCAGACCGCCGAGGTCAACCCGTACACCCGCAACGTCGACAGCCAGTTCCTGCTCGGCGATCGCTCGACCCTGGAGTTCGTCACCGAATCCATGCGCCCGCTGCACACCGGCGACTTCGGTGGCCTGCCGATCAAGCTGATCTGGTTCTTCTTCGGCCTGGTGCTCACCCTGATGGTGCTCAGTGGCCTGCTGATCTGGACCAAGCGCACCGCCCAGGCCACCGCCGCGGCGCTCAAGCGCAGCGAGCGCCCGGCGCGCGTGCGCAGGCATGAAGACACCCCCGTGGAGGCCCAGCCATGAGCCAGACCCAGACTCAAACCCTGCCGCCCAGCGGCCTGAAGCAGTGGTGGTTGAAATGGCGCTTCCACTTCAACATCCTGCTGATCCTCATCCCGCTGGGCTTCATGCCCAGGTACTTCGCCGATGCCAGCTTGTTCCGCGGTGACAGCGGCCTGGGCGCCAACGTGGTCAAGGACATCCAGGTCGACCGCTGGCGCCTGGACCTGGCCGAGCTGCGCGACGAAGCCCCACGTGCGGACGGCCCGGCCGGGCACTTCAAGGTGTTCAACGCCGCGCTCTGCCAAACCTGCACCGAAGGCGCCAAGGCCATCTACCTGCGCATCGGCAAGCCGCGCAACCTGCGCGCCGCCGGCTCGATCTTCTTCGGCTCGCCCTACCGCATGAGCACCTCGCTGCCGATCCCGCCCCGCACCCGCCCAGACGCCGAGATCTGGATCACCATCGAAGGCTGGGACGGCAGCATGCACCAGGCATCCGTACCGCTGGCCAAGGCATCGCCGGCCACTGTCGCCTGGCTCGAGAAACAAGGAGGCAAATGATGAAACACCTGTTGCGCAGGCTTGCCCTGCCCCTGCTGACCTTCACCGCCCTGCCGGCATTGGCGCACAACCCGATGTGCGACTGCGTACCGGTGGCGGGCGATCAGATCAAGTGCACCGGCGGCTTCTCCGACGGTAGCGGCGCGCCGGGCGTGACGCTGGATGTGATCGGCTACGACGAGCAAGTGCTGGTCGGCGGCAAGCTTGGCGACGACTCGACCCTCACCTTCAAGCGCCCCGACGGCGAGTTCTACGTGCTGTTCGACGCCGGCCCCGGCCACGTGGTGGAAGTCGACCATGCCGATATAGGCTCGCCATGAGCCGCGCCCAGGTCATCCGCCCAGCCGGCGCCGGGCACGAAACCCTCTATGTGCTGCTGGCCGCCGTGCTGATCGCCGCCCTCGCCGCGACCCTGGTCGGGCTGCGTGGTGAACGGGTCGACGAACAGCCCATCGCCAGCCACCAGATCGACGCTCGCCGCGACCTCAACGCCGCCGAACAGGGCGTCTACACCGACCTGCACGTGGCCACCGAGGAAATCCTCGCCCTGCGCCAGGAAAACGGCCAGGCGCCCGCAGTACAGGCGCTGGCCGATGATGCACTGCCGCCCTTCGTCGACGACACCAGCAGCGCCAGCCGGGGCCGCCATCAGTGGCAGTGGCTGGCCAGTGGCGCCTACCTGGGCTCGAGCCAGGACGCCGACGTTGCCGGCAGCTTCCTGTTGATCCTGCCGCAGGCCGACACCGCACCGGCCCAGGTGTGGCTGCGCCGCGACCGCAGCACCCGGGCCCCCGACGATCTTGGCCAGGCCGCGCTGATCGCCGCCGGCTGGCAGGAAATCGTCAGCCACTACGACGCCGGGGTCACCCGCGAACACCGTCACTGAACCCAAGGACCGCGCCATGCTCCGCTCCGCCCTCGCCTTTCTCCTGGCCTGCCTGCTCCCGGCACTGGCCCTGGCCGACAGCGGCAAACCGCTGCGCATCGGCATCACCCTGCACCCCTACTACAGCTACGTGAGCAATATCGTCGGCGACAAGGCTGAAGTGGTGCCGCTGATTCCGGCAGGCTTCAACCCGCATGCCTACGAGCCGCGCGCCGAAGACATCAAGCGCATCGGCACCCTGGACGTGATCGTGCTCAACGGCATCGGCCACGACGACTTCGCCGATCGCATGATCGCCGCCAGCGAAAAGCCCGCCATCAAGACCATCGAGTCCAACCAGAACGTCCCGCTGCTGGCCGCCACCGGCATCGCTGCGCGCGGCGCCGGCAAGGTGGTCAACCCGCACACCTTCCTGTCGATCAGCGCCAGCATCGCCCAGGTCAACAACATTGCCCGCGAACTGGGCAAGCTCGACCCGGACAACGCCAAGTTCTACACCCAGAACGCCCGCGCCTATGCCAAGCGCCTGCGCGCGCTGCGCGCCGAAGCCCTGGCCAAGGTCACCGAGGCACCGGGCGCGGAGTTTCGCGTGGCGACCATCCACGCCGCCTACGACTACCTGGTGCGCGACTTCGGCCTGGAAGTCACTGCAGTGGTCGAGCCGGCTCATGGCATCGAGCCGAGCCCGGCGCAGTTGAAGAAAACCATCGACCAGCTCAAGGCCCTGGATGTGAAGGTGATCTTCTCGGAGATGGACTTCCCGTCCGCCTACGTCGAGACCATCGAGCGCGAGTCCGGGGTGAAGATCTATCCGCTGACCCACATCTCCTACGGCGAATACACCGCCGACAAGTACGAGGTGGAGATGAAGCGTAACCTCGAGACCGTGGTCAAGGCCATCCAGGAGAACCGCGCATGACCGCCGCGGCCAACCTGGTCAGCACCCAAGGCCCGCGCATCGACTTCGCCGGCATCGACCTCACCCTTGGGCGCACGCGCATCCTCGAGCAGGTGAGCTTCAGCGTTGCCGCCGGCAGCGTGCATGCCATCGTAGGCCCCAACGGTGGCGGCAAGAGCTCGCTGATCAAGACCCTGCTCGGGCAGATGCCGCACCAGGGCCAGTTGACCCTGCACTGGCCCACCGAGCGCGAGGTGATCGGCTATGTGCCGCAGGCGCTGGAGTTCGACCGTGGCCTGCCGATGACCGTCGACGACTTCATGGCCGCCATGTGCCAGCAGCGCCCGGCGTTCCTCGGCCTGTCGCGCCGTGTGCGACCCGACATCGACGCCGCCCTGGCCAAGGTCGGCATGCTCGACAAGCGCAAGCGGCGCATGGGCGCGTTGTCCGGTGGCGAGCGCCAGCGCGTGCTGCTGGCCCAGGGGCTGATCCCCGAGCCGCAACTGCTGGTGCTGGACGAACCCATGTCGGCGCTGGATGAAGCCGGTATCCAGGTGTTCGAGCAACTGCTGCACGGCTGGCGCCACGCCGGCACCACGGTGCTGTGGATCGAGCACGACCTTGAAGCGGTACTGCGCCTGGCCGACCGCGTCACGGGGCTCAGCCGCAAGACGCTGTTCGACGCCCCGCCCGCCCAGGCCCTGACCCCGGAGCGCCTGCTCGGGCTGTTCTCCGTCCACCCGCGCAGCGAGAGCCTTGCCTGATGAGTTATGAAGCTTTCCGCCAACTGGTCCAGCAATGGGCCACCGCTGGCTACCTGCCCGAGGCCCTGGCCTATGGGTTCGTGATCAACGCCCTGATCGCCGGCCTGATGATCGGCCCGGTGCTGGGCGGGCTCGGCACCCTGGTGGTGGTCAAGCGCTTTGCGTTCTTCTCCGAGGCTGTCGGCCACGCCGCACTCACGGGCGTGGCCATCGGTATCCTGCTCGGCGAGCCGTACACCGGGCCCTACGGCAGCTTGTTCGGCTACTGCCTGCTGTTCGGCATCCTGCTGAATTTCCTGCGCAACCGCACGGGCCTTTCGCCGGACACCCTGATCGGCGTGTTCCTCTCCGTCTCGCTGGCCCTGGGTGCCAGCCTGCTGCTGATGCTGGCCGGCAAGATCAACGTGCACATCCTCGAGAACGTGCTGTTCGGCTCGGTACTTACCGTCAGCCCTCACGACCTGCTGGTGCTCGGCATCGTTGCCGTGCTGGTGCTGGCCTTGGCCCTGCCGCTGTACAACCGCATCATCCTCGCCAGCTTCAACCCGCAACTGGCGGCCGTGCGCGGCGTGGCGGTGAAGACCCTCGACTACCTGTTCGTGGTGCTGGTGACCCTGGTGACCGTGGCCTCGGTGAAGGTGATCGGCGCCATCCTGGTCGGTGCGCTGCTGGTGATCCCCGCTGCCGCCGCGCGCCTGGTCAGCCAGTCGCTCAAGGGCTTCTTCTTCGCCTCGGTGCTGATCGCCACCCTCAGCACCCTGCTCGGCATCCTGCTGCCGATCGTCTTCGACCTGCCCGTGCCCTCCGGCGCTGCAATCATCCTGGTAGCCGGTATGTGCTTCGCCCTCGCGGCCCTCGCCCGCGCCCTCGTCCCACGCCTGCAAGGAAACCCGGCATGAACCTCACGCTCAAACGCCTCACCCTGGCCCTGGTCCTGGCCGGCGCGCCCACCCTGGTGCTGGCCGCACAGCCCGCCAGCAGCGCCGCAGCCACGCAAGTGCTGACCACCCTGCCGGTGACCCACAGCCTCGCTGTCGCGTTGCTCGACGGCACCTCGGTGCAGCTCAAGCGCGCAGCACCGGCCAACCTTCCAGCCAGCCGCCAGCCGTCGTACTTCGAGGGGCGTGGCGGTGCGAGCCTGCACAAAGATGCTCAGCAGGCCACGGCAGTGATCGGCGTGCGCTCGATCTGGCATGACGACCCGCTCTATCCCATGGCGCGGCGCAGCAACATCCGCATCGTCGAAATCGATGCCGCGCGCCCGGTCGATGGCGCCCTGCCCGGCATCGCGGTGGATGGCGACAATGCATTCGCCAGCTATCCCTGGTTGAACCCGATCAACCTCGGGCGCATGGCCGATGTGGTGGCCAACGACCTGGAGCGCTTGTCCCCCGCTGACAAGGACAAGATCCAGGCCAACCTTGCCGGGCTCAAGCGACAGATGCTGGAGCTGACCTCCAGCAGCCAGACGCGCCTGGCCGAGGCCGATAACCTCAGCGTGGTCAGCCTGTCGGAACGTCTGGGCTATCTGGTCAGCGGGTTGAACCTGGATGTGGTGTCACAGGCACTGCCGGCAGATGGCAAGTGGGATGAAGCGGCGCTGAAGGCGCTGGGAGAGACCCTCAAGACGCAGGATGTGGCGTTGGTGCTGCACCATCGTCAGCCTGAGCCGCAGGTGCTCAAGGTGATCGAGGCGGCAGGCGCCAGGTTGGTGGTGGTCGACAGCGATCCGGAGGATACGGTGGCGGGGCTCAGGAACACTGTCGACGCTGTGGTGGCCGTATTGGTCAAAGGATGACGAAACGCCTGCTTCGGCAGATCAGAGCATGGCCCGGCATCGCTTCGTACAAGCCACGGCCAAGCACTGGCACCAGTTGCTCGGCCCGCAGTGGCATCTTCATGATGGCCGCCGGGCCAGGTTTATGTCCCGAGACGGCGCACACCCAAACTGGCGGCTGTACTCGCGGCTGAACTGTGACGGGCTTTCATAGCCGACCCGATAACAGGCGCTCGACACATCCAACCCCTCCCCCAACATCAGCCGCCGAGCCTCCTGCAGGCGCAATAGCTTCTGGTACTGCAACGGGCTCATGGCGGTGACTGCCTTGAAACGGTGATGCAAGGTCGAACTGCCCAGATTGGCGATCCGCGCCAGTTGCTCGATGCGCAGCGGCTGGGTGTAGTGGTTGTTCAACCAGTCGATGGCCTTGCTCACGCGCCGGGTCTGCGAGTCGCCCATGGCCAACTCGTACAGCCGACGCCCATGCACGCCTCGCAGCAGGCGGTAGTGCAGTTCGCGCAGCGCCAATGGCGCGAGCATGCCGATATCCCGTGGCGACTCCAGCAACCGCACCAGGCGCAACATGGTTTCCAGCAGCGACACATCGATCTGTTCGAGAAATAACCCGCGCTCGGGCTCATCCGGTACGCCCGCGGGCGGCGCATCGGCGATCACCTGGGCAAGCTCGGTTGGCTCGAAGTCCAGGCGGATGCACAGGTAAGGCGCCTGCGCGCTGGCTGTCAGCACCCGACCAGACACCGGTAGCGTCACCGACACCACCAGGTAGTTGAGGGGGTCGTACAGATAACGCTCCTCGCCCAGGCCCACCTCTTTCTGCCCCTGCACGATCAGGCACAGCGCCGGTTTGTGCACGGTATGGATGATGTCTGACGGCGCATCCATTCGAATCACGTGCAGCGGCGCGATGGCAGTTTCGTAAACGCCCGGCGCGGTAAAGCGCTCGGTCAGCGATCGGACGAGCTCGCCACGGTACAAGGCAGTGGTTTGCAGGAGAAAAGCATCGTTCTGCGCCATTCAAGGGCTCTCGCATGTTGGAATTCGGCGTTGTATCACGGTCTTGGTGTGACGGCAGACCATGGGGGCTACCTGGCGGCGTCGTCAGGGCCAGGCACCCATTGTCCCCCGCAAAAAACACCTGCGTTAGGTCGAAACTGTCGTCGAGTTGCCTGATCCTTCCGCTCCGGCGCGTGGCACGAGGCTGCGCGGATCACCGACACGAATAGGCAAAGGTCGCGCAGGTTTCGGCACGCATCATGCCGCCCCACAACCTTAGTCTTTTCTCCGTACCCAGCAGGAACGTCTGCCTTCCCTGCAGACGCCTGAACCTTCATGTACAGGAGATACGCAAATGTCCAACATCAACGACAAAGTCGTGCTGATCACCGGCGCCAGCAGCGGCATTGGTGAAGCCGCCGCCAGGCTGATCGCCGCCAAGGGTGCTCACGTGGTACTCGGCGCCCGCCGTATCGATCGCCTGCAACAGCTGGTGAGTGAAATCCGCGCCGAAGGCGGCTCGGCAAGTGCCCGCGCACTGGACGTGACTGACCTCGATTCCATGCAAGCCTTTGTCGAGTTTGCCAAGGCGCAGTACGGCAAGGTCGATGTGATCATCAATAACGCAGGGGTAATGCCGCTGTCGCCACTGAACTCGCTGAAAGTCGAGGAATGGAACCGGATGCTCGACGTCAACGTGCGCGGAGTGCTGCACGGCATCGCTGCGGTGCTCCCAGGCATGGAGGCGCAAGGACATGGTCAGGTCATCAACATCTCGTCGATCGGCGGGCTTTCGGTCTCCCCCACCGCTGCTGTGTATTGCGCGACCAAGTACGCCGTTCGGGCGATCTCCGGTGGCCTTCGCCAGGAAACCGACAAGATCAGGGTGACGGTGGTGTGTCCTGGGGTGGTGGAATCGGAGCTGGCCGACACGATCACCGACGACACGGCCCGCGAGGCCATGAGAACATTCCGACGCGTGGCGCTGGAGGCCGATGCGATTGCCCGGGCGCTGGTCTATGCCATCGAGCAGCCGGATGATGTGGATGTCAGCGAGCTTGTGGTGCGACCGACTGCCAGTCCTTATTGAGCACTCCTGGGCGTCGGCTTCATGCTCGCGAGAAATGCGCTGGTGTCCCGATCGGAGCGCAGGCAGACCACCCGACAACCCAACGGCGCGCTCGCCGCAAGTTGCTCCATCTTCGTTCGAGCCGAGCGCTTCGTCTGCCACATGAACCTGAAGAACTCCGGCAGGTTGGCCAGCCGCTCCGGACAGTTGTGCGGCAAGTCCGGACGGGTCTGTCCGCGATAACGCAGCGCTCTGGTCAGCACCCGCCAGAATCGCAGCGTCGCCGACCGGTCGATCCAGATCAGAAGATCGGCGCGAGCCAGTCGATTGCTCCAGGTGGTTGAATGGCCGCCTTCGAAAATCCAGCGATCGCGCGCCTCCACTTCATGGCACAAGCGTGTCTTCTCGTCCCGGCTGCGCTCGACCCAGCCGGGCTGCCAGTGGATGGTGTCGATATGCACCACCGGCAGCCCCGTGTATTCGCCTAGCTTGCGCGCCAATGTGCTCTTCCCGGCGCCGGGTTGGCCGACAATCATGATCCGCTGCATCGAAGCTCCTTTTCGCCATGCATGTTGAATAGGGCGCGCGATTCTACGGAAATGTCCGGCAGCGTCAACCCAAGGAACGGGCGAGCCATTCACGGCGTGTCATCTCCCATATCTCCACCTCAAACGGCCCGGAGACAAAATGCCCGTCGCGCGTGTCCACCAGGCGCATCCCTTCATGCTCCGAGACTTTTCGAGAGGCGTGATTGGCAACGGCCTTGGGCACCTGCATGACAGGGCGAGACAAGGTCTCGAACCAATAGGCATTGACCACTCGGCAGGCTTCACGCATGTAGCCTTGCCCCCACCACTGCGGCGCAAGCCAGAAACCCCGGTTGTTCCCGGGTTCGTCGTACAGGCTGATGCTGCCGATGATGCGCGGGTCTTCACCGCGCAGGCGGATCATCCAGTGCCATTCACGGCCCGCGGCCATGGCTGGCAGGGCGATATCACGCACGTAGACCAACGCGCCGTCTTCCGGGTACGGCCATGGCACGCGGCGATCGAGATAACGGACCACCTCCCACTGCGGAAACAACTGCTGGATCGCAGGCGCGTCTTCCAATTGCAGAGGGGTGAGAACAAGGCGTTCTGTATACAGCGTCGCAAGGCAATCCATGGCATTCGCTCCTGAGTACCCTTGTGCAGGGCACTTGATGGTCGGCGATTACCCCGGCTGTGTCGAGCGCTCGGCCCAACGGGGGCGCTGGGCCGACCTGCCCGTCTCAGATGACGCGCCCCGACAGGGCATTGACCCCCTCCAGCGTCGCAAAGGAAATATCCAACTCGCGAAATTGGTGCGACAGCGCGGATTGTGTCAGGTGCAGGCGTTCGGCGGCGTCGTGCAGGCTGTCCATTTCCCGCAGGGCGTCGATGGTGCGCAGGTGTCTCAAGTCGATCATGGGCAGAACTTCAACCCTGTGCAAAATAGCGAAACCTGAACCGCTCAAACGGCCGCGAGGTTGCAGTATTGTCCCTTGAAATACAGCAACGGCTGCGTCGCCCCGGCCTCTTGCAGGTTCAGCGCTTTCACTTCCCCAATCACGATCAGGTGATCACCTGCGGCATGTTCGGCGTGGATTTCGCAATCGAGCCAGTGCAGGCTGCCGGCGATGAGTGGATTCCCCAGAGGCGAAGACTGCCATTCGACGCCGTGCCACTTGTCGGTGCCACGGCGCGCGAACTGGTTGGAAATACCGACCTGCTCATCCGAAAGGATGTTGACTGCAAATCGACCGGCCTGGCGAATCCTCGGGTAGCTGGCCGAGTTCGACATCACGCTGAACGACACCAGGGGCGGGCTCATCGACACGCTGTAGAACGACTGGCAGGTAAAGCCGATCGGCTGGTCATCGATGAACGAAGTCACCACCGTGATACCGGAGGCGTAATGCCCGAGCGCTTCGCGAAAACGCAGAGGCTCGATGGCGGTTCCAAGCTGCGACATGACAGACAGACCCTAGTTCGACAGTTCTTGCCGAACGATATCCGCACCTGCGACCAACGCCTCGAGCTTGCCACTCGCGACGCGACGTGGCAGTGGCGCCATGCCGCAGTTGGTGCACGGATAAAGCTTGTCGGCATCGACGAACTGCAGGGCCTTGCGCAGGGTATTGGCGACTTCTTCCGGAGTCTCGATGGCGTGATTGGCCACATCGATGGCGCCGACCATCACTTTCTTGCCGCGGATGAGCTCGATCAGATCCATGGGCACGTGGGAGTTGTGGCATTCGAGCGAAACGATATCGATAGAGGATTTCTGCAGCTTTGGGAACGCCTCCTCATACTGGCGCCACTCCGACCCCAGCGTCTTTTTCCAGTCGGTGTTGGCCTTGATGCCATAGCCGTAGCAGATGTGCACCGCCGTTTCACACTTGAGGCCTTCGATGGCCCGTTCCAGGGTGGCGACGCCCCAATCGTTCACCTCGTCGAAGAAGACGTTGAATGCAGGCTCGTCGAACTGAATGATGTCGACACCCGCCGCCTCCAGCTCCCGGGCTTCCTGATTGAGGATCTTGGCAAATTCCCACGCCAGCTTTTCGCGGCTCTTGTAGTGGGCGTCGTACAGCGTATCGATCATCGTCATGGGACCCGGCAGCGCCCACTTGATGGGTTGACGGGTTTGCTGGCGCAAGAACCTGGCGTCGTCGACGAACACAGGCTTGCGACGCTCGACTGCACCCACCACCGTCGGGACGCTCGCATCGTAGCGATCACGGATCCGCACGGTTTCGCGCTTCGCGAAATCAACGCCGCTGAGGTGTTCGATAAAGGTGGTGACGAAGTGCTGGCGGGTTTGCTCGCCGTCGCTGACGATGTCGATACCGGCCTGCTGCTGTTCGTGCAACGCCAGACGCAGTGCATCCTGCTTGCCCTCGACAAGCCCTTCGTACTGCAGTTTCCAGGGCGACCAGAGGGTCTCGGGCTGCGCCAGCCAGGAAGGCTTGGGCAAGCTGCCGGCGGTTGAGGTAGGGAGCAGTTTTTTCATGATGGAAGCCTTGTGAATTCGATAAGTCAGATTGCGTACTGAGCAGACCACTGCTCGAGAACCGCCCGATAGGGTTTGATGAAGTGCTCCTCGGCAAACCGCCCTTGTTCGATCGCCAGGCGGCTGCGTTCCTCGCGGTCATAAACGATTCGGGTCAACGAATAATCCTGGTGCTTGAGGCTTGGCTGATAGGATTGCCCTGCCGCAGAGTTCGCGTTGTAGATTTCCGGCCGGTAGATCTTCTGGAAGGTGTCCATCGTGCTGATGGTGCTGATGAGCTCAAGATTGGTGTAGTCGGCAAGCAGGTCGCCCGTAAAGTAGAACGCCAAGGGCGCGACGCTGTTCGCGGGCATGAAATAACGCACTTTCAAGCCCATCTTGCTGAAGTACTCATCCGTCAACGAGTATTCATCCTGACGGTATTCGAACCCCAGTACCGGGTGCTGGTTTTCCGTGCGGTGGTAGGTCCTGCTGCTGGAGACGCTCAGGCAGATGACCGGCAACTTGCTGAAGTTGGCCTTGTAGGCCTGCGAGTTCAGGAAGCACTTGAACAGCTTGCCATGCAGGTCGCCGAAATCATCCGGGGTGCCGAAGCCAGGCTTACCCTTGTTGTGCTCCAGCAGCAGCACGCTGAAGTCATAATCACGCACGTAGGAAGAAAAATTGTTCCCTACGATCCCGGCGATGCGCTCGTTGGTTTTCTGATCGACGATGTTGGTTTTCAGGATCTCGATCAACGGGAGCGCATCGGCAGTGCTGTCAGCCCCCAGGTCCATCTCGACGGAAATGATTTCGAGCTCGACCTTGTAACGGTCACCTTCAGGGTTGTCCCAATGGGCCAGGGCATTGAAGCGGTTGTCGATCATCCGCAAGGTATTGCGCAGGTTTTCCTGGCGCTGCTCGCCCCTCGCCAGGTTGGCGAAGTTGGTGGTGATGCGGGTGTTGTCCGAGGGCTGGTAGTGCTCATCGAAACAAATCCGCTTGATCGCGAATGTGAAGTCTCTGGCCATGGTGATCTGAATCCTGATTCCTAAGGTAAACCTGGAACGCCTCGCGCAGCGAAGGTGCCTGCCGATACGGATGTCCGGTTCCGAGTGGGGGAATTGTCGGGATCAGGCGCTCATGAAGCAAACTCATTTTTTTTGCATTCAACCTTAGTAATTTTCATGATCACTCTTGCGCCTGGGTTGGGTGCAATCCATAACCTAGAGCCTTCCATCGATCACACTGATGATTACTATCGAACGGGCTGCCTATAGGCCTTGGAAAACCGACTCCTATAATCGCCCTCCTATTTTCCCGCCTCCTGCGCCTGCTCCAGGCGACAACACTTGGAATCCGTACCATGCCAAGCGTCAATCAGGCCTCCGATGGCCTTCTTGAACATAACCAACAGAGCGTCAAACAGCAGTGGCTGGCGATTCTCTCGGTTGCCGTGGGCGCCTTCGCCCTGGTGACCAGTGAATTCCTGCCGGTGGGCGTGCTCAACGATGTGGCCAGCGACCTGGGCATCAGTGCCGGCCAGGCCGGCCTGATGGTCACCCTGCCCGGGATCATGGCCGCCCTCGCCGCCCCGCTGCTGTCGGTAGGCATCGGCGCCATGGACCGCCGCTACCTGCTGATCGGCCTGACGCTGATCATGATCATCGCCAACTCGGTGGTGGCCTATGCCAGCGATTTCAGCCTGCTGCTGTTCGGCCGCGTGCTGCTGGGTATCAGCATCGGTGGCTTCTGGGCCACGGCCATTGCCCTGAGCGGGCGCCTGGCGCCCAAGGGGGTCGGCGTGGCGCAGGCGACCTCGATCATCATGGTCGGGGTCACCCTGGCCACGGTGCTGGGGGTGCCGGTCGGCACCTGGCTCAGCGGCCTGATGGGCTGGCGCATGACCTTCCTGGTGACCGCCCTGCTGGGTGTGCCGGTGCTGCTCGCGCAGGTCTTCCTGCTGCCGCGGCTCAATCCGGACAAGGCCATCCGCATCAGTGACCTGCCGGCGCTGTTCATCAATCCGCTGGCGCGGGTCGGCCTGATCGCGGTGTTGCTGATTGGCCTGGCGCACTTTGCCGCGTACACCTATGTCGCACCGTTCTTCAAGCAAAGCTCCGGCTTCGATGGGGCAACCATCGGCTCGCTGCTGCTGCTCTACGGTGTAGCAGGCGTCATCGGCAACCTGTTCGCCGGCTTCGCCGCCAACCGCAGCGTGCGCTACACCCTGCTGCTGGTGGCCTTGCTGATCGGCGTCAGCACCGCGCTGTTCCCCTACTTCGCCACCGGCATGACCGGGGCGGTGATGCTGATCGCGCTGTGGGGCTTTGCCTTCGGTGCCTTCCCGGCCTGTGCCAGCATCTGGATGTTCGTGGTCGCGCCCAAGGATGTCGAACGCGGCATGCCGCTGTTCGTGGCCATGTTCCAGGTGATCATTGCACTGGGCTCGTTCTTCGGCGGGCGGATCGTCGACCAGATGGGCAGCTCGGTGCTGCTGAGCCTGGCCACGGCGTTGGTCGGCTGCGGATTCGTCACCGTGCTGGTGCTGGGGCGTAATGTCAGCAACAGCCTGGCGGCCCAGCCTGCCTGACCTCTGCAGGGGCCGCCTGGCGGCCCCTGTACCTTGCGTCGATCAGCGCGCCATGCAGCGCTGGTAGCGCTCATCCACCCTCCCCGCAAACCACGCCGTGGTCAGCTTGCGGGTGATCTTCGGGCTCTTGAGCACGATCCCTGGCAGCACCGCACGTGGCAGTGGCTTGCCCGCCTTGGCATCGGCGAGTGCGAATACGCCGCGGTACAAGGCGCTGTCCTCGAGCGCCAGGCTGTTCTCCAATTCCAACTGACTGCGAATCTGTGGATTGCGCAGCCCAAGCTTCACCCCAAGGCTGCGCGCCGCGCGCTCGGTGGTGCCTGGCAGGATCGCGCCCGGTGCGATCAGGTCGCCGTCCAACGCCAATTCCGCCCCCGTCACACTGTTCAGCGCTGCCTGGAAAGCCGCGTTGCGGCTGGCGTACCAGCCTGCGTTGAAATCGGCGAAGCGGTACAGCGGCCGCTCATAGTGGGCGGGATACCCCAACAAGTGGGCGATGCCGAAGTACAGGCCGCCGCGACGGCTGAAGACCTCCTGGCGAATCGTGCCCTGGCGCTGGTAGGGGTAGTCCTTGGCATGGCGTTCGGCAAAGTCGATGCTGACCTGCATCGGCCCGCCGGTACGCACCGGGTTGAGCCCGCCGAGCAGCTTGTCGCCCAGCGGCAGGCCGGCGATGAAATCGTCGAACAGCGCGCTGAGTTGCCGCTCGCTGCGCACCGCCAGCAGGCGCTGCTGGTAGCTCTGGCCGTTGGCCGAAGGGGTGGCCAGGGCGCCATCGACCAGCAGCCTGGGGATGTGCAGACGCGCGGCGCGGCGGTCGATTTCCTCGCGGGCGATACGGCCCAGGTTGGGCACCTGGGGGTCGGCGGTGAAGGTGGACTCCTGCTCGGTCACCGCCAGCACCGCACACAGGTTGCTGCGGCTGGGCGCGATGCCCTGGGCGGTGAACGCGACCTGGATGTCCTCGGCCCAGCCCTGGCGGTCCTTGACCGAGGCAGGCAGCAGGCGCATGAGCTGGGCGCGGACCTGGGCAGGGTCGACTTCAGGCGCTTCCTCGCGGCGCCCGGCACAGCCTTGCAGCAGGGCCAGCAGCATCAGCCCAGCGCCCAGCAGCCGCAGGTTCAGGACAGGTCACCGACGATGTAGGTCTTGCTGATATGGCGGAACAACGGGTGGCTGGCACTGCCCAGCAATTCGAACAGCACCATCTCGCGGGTCACGATCTGCGCCCCCGCGTCGCGCATACGCGCAAGGCCTGCCGCCTTGCTTGCCGGGGTGCGGCTGTCGCAGACGTCCTCGACCACGAATACCTGCTTGCCCAGGCCCAGCAGACCAAGCACGGTCTGCAGCACGCAGACGTGGGTTTCCATGCCACAGACGATCACCTGCTCACGCGCCAGCAAGCTGGCCGGCAGGCACTCGGCAGCTACGCAGGAAAAGTGCAGTTTCTCGACGATTTCGGCCCCTGTAGCCACGGCCTTGAGTTCGGCCAGGGTCGGGCCCAGGCCCTTGGGATACTGCTCGGAAATCACCATGGGCAGTTCGAGTTCGGCGGTGGCGGCCAGCAGCCCGCGGGCCCGCGCGCGGGTGCCCTCGGGATCGCTCATGGCGCCAATGAGGCGCTCCTGGATATCGACGACCAGCAGCGTGGCCTGGCGGGGATCGATCAGCATGGGGACAACCCTTGTCCTGTGGGAAAGCCCCCAGCCTCCCCCAGGCAAAGGCCTACGTCAATCATGCCGAAAGTCGATGAGGTTCCAGAGAGGCGGCCAGCAGGCTCAGCACCCGGTCTTCGTGCTCATGGATGAAGAAGTGCCCGCCGGGGAAGACCTCCAGCGAGAAATCGCCCAGGCTTTCGCGACGCCAGGCCAGCAGTTGCTCTTCGCTGGCGCGGTCGGCCTCGCCGCCCAAAACATGCAGCGGGCAGTGCAACGGCGCGCGTTGGCGATAGTCGTAGCGGCCGCACATGAGGAAATCGGCGCGCAGAATCGGCAAGGTCAGGCTCATGAGTTCCTCGTTGGCCAGGACCTCCTCGGGGGTCCCTTGCAACTGGCGCAACTCGTCGATCAGCTCGGCATTGGTCTTGGGTTCGCGCCAGCCCTTGCCGTCGTAGTCCTCACGTCGGGTCGGTGCCGCCGTGCCGCAGGCGAACAGTGCGACCGGCGCCTTGCAACCCAGGGCTTGCAGCTCGTGGGCCAGCTCGAAGGCGAGCAGCGCACCCAGGCTATGGCCGAGCAGCGCATAGGGCGTGCTCGCCGCCAGGCGCTGCTCGCTGGCCAGTTGCCGGGCCAGTGCCTGCATGTCGGTTTGCAGGGGTTCGCCCAGGCGAGCACCGCGCCCCGGCAGCTCCACCGGGCGCACCTGCAACCAGGTCGGCAGCTTGCGCCGCCAGCGGCTGTAGACCATGGCACTGGCGCCCGAGTAAGGCAGGCATAACAGGTTGAGTGCCGTCACGCCCTACTGCACCGCAGCTTCGGCCATCTTCTGGCGCAGGCTCAGGGGGCGCATGTCGGTCCACACTTCATCGATGTAGGCCAGGCAGTCTTTCTTCAGACCGCTCTTGCCTGCGGCGCGCCAGCCGTTGGGGATCGCCTTGTAGTCGGGCCAGATCGAGTACTGTTCCTCGTGATTGATCACTACCTGGAACACGATGTCGTCGCGGTCGAAAACGGAAGTCATTGCCTGTCTCCTTGGGGTGATGATGGCCCGGTCCGTCTGGACGCAGGGCAGCTCTCAGGAAAACGAAGGGAGACGGGGGAAAATTACGCTTTTTTCACGGCTCGACCTGCAAGGGCGTCGAGCGGCGGATAGCGCTTGCGGGCCATTGCGGCCCGCAGCGCGGTATTGCGCGGTGATGCTGCTACGGCATTACCGGCGGCACGTACTGCAAGGTAGTGCCCAGCGCCCAGAGCAGCACCAGCACCAGGGGCACGTGCACTAGCAGTTGCACGAAGGAGAAGCCGATCAGGTCCCGTGCCTTCAGGCCCAGCACGCCCAGCAACGGCAGCATGTAGAAGGGGTTGATCAGGTTCGGCAGCGCCTCGGCGGCGTTGTAGATCTGCACCGCCCAGCCCAGGTGGTACTGCAGGTCGTTGGCCACCAGCATCACATAGGGCGCTTCGATGATCCATTTGCCGCCGCCAGATGGAATGAAGAAGCCCAGCACCGCAGAATACACGCCCATCAGCAAGGCGTAGGTGTCATGGGTGGCGATCTGGGTGAAGAACACCGAGATGTGGTGCGCCAGGGTCTGGGCGTCGGCACCCTTCACCTGGGTGAGGATGGCGGCGATCGAGCCGTACAGCGGGAACTGGATCAGCACGCCGGTAGTGGTCGGCACCGCACGGGCCACGGCGTCGAGGAAGCTGCGCGGACGCCAGTGGAGCAAGGCACCCAGCATGATGAACAGCAGGTTGTAGGTGTTCAGCCCGGAGATGGCGGTGATCGCAGGCTTGGTGGCGAACTCCTGGTACAGCCAGCCGGCCGCCAGGGCCACCAGCAGCAGGATAAGGATCGGGCTGTGCTCCAGCCACTCGCCGGGGCGGGTGCGCTGCGGCGCAGGTGGGGCGGTGAAGGTCGGATCGACACCGCAGTCCTGGGCGCTGCGCGCACTGTTCGGACCGGGCGCGGTGGCATAGGCGACGACCAGCGAGACGATCACCAGCGCGGCCAGCATCACCCCGGACTGCCAGAGAAAAATGGTCTCGGTGAACGGAATGACGCCGGTGATCGACAGGATCGACGGCGGCAGGCTGGCCGGGTTGGCCTGCAACTGTGCGGCCGACGACGACAGGCCCAGCGCCCATACCGCGCCCAGGCCCAGGTAGGCGGCGGCACCGGCGGCGCGGTAGTCCATCTTCAGGTCTGTGCGACGGGCCAGGGCACGCACCAACAGGCCGCCGAACACCAGCGACAGGCCCCAGTTGAGCAAGGAGGCGAGCATCGAGATCAGCGCCACCCAGCACACGGCGGAGCGGCCGTTCTTGGGCAGGCGCGCGAGGCGGTCGATCAGGCGTGCAGCGGGCGGGGAGCTGGCGACCACATAGCCGCCAATGACCACGAAGGCCATCTGCATGGTGAACGGGATCAGGCTCCAGAAGCCGTCACCAAAGGCCTTGGCGGTGTCGGTGGGCTTGGCACCCATGGCCAGGGCCCCCAGGCACACCAGCATCACGGCCAGGGCGGCGAACACCCAGGAGTCGGGGAACCAGCGCTCGGCCCAGTTGGAGCAGCGCAGGGCAAAGCGGGCGGAGCGGCTGTCTTGGATTTCAGCGGCCACGAGTGTTTTCCTTTTTTGGTCTTATTGGTGGATGTTGCTTGTCGATCAACGCAAAACCCCTGTGGGCGCGGGGCTTGTTGTAGGAGCGGGCTTGCCCGCGAATGCGCCGGTACATTCACCAACGTATACGCGGGCAAGCCCGCTCCCACAACGAGTCCGCCCTCACAGGGGGGAGGTAAAGCAGTAGCGCTAGAACGTCATCTCTTTCACATCGTCCGGCACGATCAGCTTGCCGGCGGTTTTCTCGACGATCTCCTGGACACTCACCCCGGGCGCGGTCTCGCGCAGGATGAAGGCGCCGTTCTCGATCTCGAGGTAGGCAAGGTCGGTGAGCACCTTGCGGATGCAGCCGGCGCCCGTCAGCGGCAGGCTGCAGCGCGGCAGGAGCTTGGACTCGCCGTCCTTGGAGGCGTGGGTCATGGTGACGATGATGTTCTCGGCGCCAGCCACCAGGTCCATGGCGCCGCCCATGCCCTTGACCAGCTTGCCGGGGATCATCCAGGAGGCGATGTTGCCCTCCACGTCCACCTCGAAGGCGCCCAGCACGGTGAGGTCGACATGGCCGCCACGGATCATGGCGAAGGATTGCGCCGAGTCGAAGATCGACGCGCCACGGCGGGCGGTCACGGTTTGCTTGCCGGCGTTGATCATGTCGGGGTCGAGGGTGCTTTCGGTGGGGAACTCGCCCATACCGAGCAGGCCGTTTTCCGACTGCAGCATCACGTCCATGTCGGCGGGCACGTAGTTGGCCACCAGGGTGGGGATGCCGATGCCGAGGTTGACGTAGTAGCCGTCCTTCAGTTCACGGGCGACGCGTTGGGCCATCTGTTCGCGGGTCAGTGCCATGGTCAGGATCTCTTTGTTGTTCTGTGGGCGGCGCTCAGGCCTTGACGGTGCGCTTCTCGATGCGCTTCTCGAAGGTGCCGACGATGACCCGGTCGACGAAGATCCCCGGCGTGTGGATCTCGCTGGGCAGCAGTACGCCCGGCTCGACGATTTCCTCGACCTCGACCACGGTGATCTTGCCGGCGGTGGCGGCCAGCGGATTGAAGTTCTGGGCGGTGTTGCGGTACACCACGTTGCCGTAGTGGTCGGCCTTCCAGCCCTTGACGATGGCGAAGTCGCCGGTGATGGACTCTTCGAGGATGTACTTGCGACCGTTGAACTCGCGCACCTCTTTGCCTTCGGCGACCGGGGTGCCGTAGCCCGTGGCGGTGTAGAAGGCCGGGATACCGGCGCCGCCGGCGCGCATCTTCTCGGCCAGGGTGCCCTGGGGGGTGAGCTCCACTTCCAGCTCGCCGCTGAGCAGCTGGCGCTCGAACTCGGCGTTCTCGCCGACGTAAGAGGCAACCATCTTGCGGATCTGCCGGTCTTCGAGCAGCACGCCCAGGCCGAAGCCGTCGACGCCGCAGTTGTTGGAAACTACCGTCAGGCCCTTGACTCCGCGGCGCTTGATCTCGGCGATCAGGTTCTCGGGGATGCCACACAGGCCGAAGCCGCCGGCCAGTACCGTCATGTCGTCGGTCAGGCCTTCGAGAGCCTGTTCATAGGTTGCTACGCGCTTGTCCAGTCCGGCCATGCTGATCCGCCTTTGTAGTTGTTTGAGCGTGTGGAAGGCATCTTCACCGCTGGCGACTGATTTGTTAATTTTGTTTTCGTCATCGATTGATAACTTTTGCAAAACAACCAGCGGATCCGCCATGAACGTCAAGCAACTGCGCGCCTTCGTCACCGTGGCCAAGTACCAGAGCTTCGCCCAGGCCGGCGAACACCTGCACATTTCGCAACCGGCACTGAGCCTGACCATCAAGGCGCTGGAGGACAACCTCGGCGGCGCCCTGCTCACCCGCACCACCCGCAGCGTCAGCCTCACCGCCGAGGGCGAAGTGCTGCTGCCACTGGCCCGACGCCTGCTGGCCGACTGGGACGATACCGAGGAAATGCTGCGCCAGCGCTTTACCCTGCAACTGGGGCGGGTGTCGGTGGCGGCGATGCCGGCCTTTGCCGGGAACCTGCTGCCGCAGTCACTGAAGGTGTTTCGCCAGCGCTACCCCAAGGTCAACGTCACCGTGCACGACGTGATCAACGAGCAGGTGCTGGAGCTGGTTCGCCACCGCCGCGTCGAACTGGGCATAGGCTTCGAACCCGAGCGCAGTGATGCCCTACAGTTCCACCCGTTGTACCTGGACCGTTTCGTCGCGGTAGTGCCTGGCGATTCACCCCTGGCGCAGCAGCCCCAGGTGAGCTGGCGCGAACTGCTGACCCAGGACTTCATCGCCCTGCAACGCCCGTCGGCGGTGCGCCTGCTGCTGGAGCAACACCTGGCCGCCGAGCATGGTCGGCTGGCGGTGGCGTTCGAAAGCCATCAGTTGTCCACGGTCGGGCGCATGGTCGCCAACGGCTTGGGCGTCAGTGCCGTACCGGCGCTGTGCATCAACCAGATGCAGGAATTGGGTGCGCGTTGCGTGCCCTTGGTCGAGCCCACCGTCGAGCGGCGCATCGGCGTCATCGCCCTGAGCGACCACAAGTTGTCCACTGCGGCGCAGGCGTTGCTGGATGTGTTGCTGTCACATACGCGTGCGCCGGAGGTGTGTTCGCATGGGGTTGCGTGAGGGCTGACAGGTGCTTGCCTGAGGCTTTTCAGCGCCGGTGAGATCGAGCGCCGCCCGCGCGGCGCTTCGCGGGCAAGTCGGAGCGCCGAACCGC
>NZ_JBNFMU010000100.1:0-35692 GCF_049942315.1 Pseudomonas wayambapalatensis | reverse complement strand
CCCCCCCCCCCCCCCCCCCCCCCGATCCGAGAGTGTGACTGGAGTTCGGATGTGTGTTCTTCCAGTCTCTGGGGGAGCGGGCTTGCCCCTCAACAGGGCCGGTAGATACAGCGGGAATAAACGGGTGGGCTGGCTTGTTGTGTAGCGGTCCCCATTGATCGCAGGCAAAACACCATGCACCCGACTTCACGCACCACCCCGCAACGCCGCCGCGCCTTCCTCGGCGTCTGCGCCCTGGCCGTGCCACTGCTCGCTGGCGCGGCACCTACAAGGGCCAGTGGCGACCTGTGGAAGCGGGCTTGCCCGCGATAGGGCCGGCACTGACGTCGCGATCAGAGAATCGACAGCGGGTAGTCGACGATCACCCGGAACTCGTTGACATCCCCTTCGGCCTGGTCGGCATTGCCCCGGTGGATCGCCTCGCGCAGGCGCACCGACAGGTCCTTGGCCGGGCCGGACTGCACCACGTACTTGGCTTCGAGGTTGGTTTCATGATGCTTGCCATCCTCGCCATAGCCATAGCCCAGGTACTTGCTGTCCGCGGCCATCTTGCTGCCGTCGATGCCATGGCCGTTGACGTAGCGGGCCATGAAGCTCAACCCCGGCACGCCGAAGGTGTTCATGTCCAGGTCGTAGCGCACCTGCCATGACTTTTCCTCCGGGCCGTTGAAGTCCGAGTACTGGATGGAGTTGGCCAGGAAGATTCCGTCCCCGGTGTCTCCCGGGCCGTTGATGCCGAAGGCGACGTAGTCGAACGGGGTGTCGCCGTGCACTTTCTGGTAGGCCAGGGTGATGGTGTGCGCCGAGAGGAAGTTGTACGCGGTGGAGAACGACCAGGTGGTGTTGTTGATCGAGCCGGCGTCGGCGCGGCCATCGTCGTTGGTGCGGTAGAGGTTGAAATCGAAGTTCAGCGACTGGTCGTCGGCCAGCGCCAGGATGTAGTTGGCGTTGCCGTAGTACTGGCGCCAGATGTCCTGCAGCTTGGAGCCATACAGCGACACCGACAGGGCGTCGTTGACCGCGTATTTGCCGCCTATGTAGTCGATGCTGTCGGCCTGGATGTTGGCGTAGGAGGCCCACAGGCCATGGTCGCCATTGGTGGTGACCGGGCCGTTGCCACCAGTGAAGTGGCCCGCCTCCAGGTCCAGCCCCTTGATCTCGCTGCTGAGCAGGTTGAAGCCAGTGGCCGTTTGCGGCAGCAGCCGTGTACCGCCGGCAGCGAACACCGGCGCGGTGGGTTGCAGGTCGCCCCAGCGCAGTTCGGTCTTGGAGATGCGCAGCTTCAATGCGCCCCCGGCGCGGCCATAGTCGTCTTCGGGGGCACCGTTGTCCCTGACGGGCAGGTTGCCGGTGCCGGAGGTGCCCTTGCCGCCGTCGAGCTTGACTGCCAGGTGGCCGAACGCTTCGACGCCAAAGCCCACGGTGCCCTGGGTGAAGCCGGAGCTGTAGTTGAGGATGAAGCCTTGGGTCCAGTCGCGGCGATCCGGGCCTTGCGACTTGCCATCACGGTTGAAGTAGTAGTTGCGCAGGCGTGCGTTCAGCTCGCTGCCTTCGAAGAATCCCTTGGCTTCGGACTGGCTCGAAACGGCTTCGGCGAATGCGGCTTGCAACGGCGCGCACAGTAGCGCCGCGCTCAGCATGGAGAGTCGCAATGGCGACATGTCATACCCCTTGGTTGGAATTGTTGAGGCAGGTGTCTGAATAAAGGAATGTAATTGTTGTAAGGGTGCAGCCGGTATTGATGCCGGGCTACTAGTAACAAATGCCGAGCCGCGCATGCCATTGCGTTTCGTTGATAATCGAAATCACGGTTTTTGATTGCAGTATCGAGTGGCCAAGGGGTTAAAGTCGGCCCCGATAAAGTATTCGTGCACTCAGGACATCCCCCGTGCTAGAGCACCTCCTGGGTGGGCTCCACTTTATCGCCCTTTGGTTGTTTGCCGCCTGATCTCAGGCGGCTTTTTTATGCCTGGTATTTAATGAACTGTGGCGAAGAGCCATCTTTTCGCGCATTGATTTCAGTGCGCCCGGAAGGGCAGGGGGCAACTTTCCTGGCGCTGGAACAACAAGGCCGGTGACAAAAAATGTCACCGGCCTTGTTGTTTGCCGCAGGCGTTATATCAGTTGATCACGCCACCGCTTCGCGCCGGCTGCTGGCAACCTGAGTGTGGCGCAGTGTCGGCAGCAGGAAGGCGATCGACAGCAGGCAGGCACCGACCAGCAGCACGAAGCCGCCGTCCCAGCCGAAGTGGTCGACGGTGAAGCCCATCGCGGCACTGGCTGCGACCGAGCCGCCCAGGTAGCCGAACAAACCGGTGAACCCGGCAGCGGTGCCGGCGGCTTTCTTCGGCGCCAGTTCCAGCGCCTGCAGGCCGATCAGCATCACCGGGCCGTAGATCAGGAAGCCGATGGAGAACAGCGCGATCATGTCGACAGTGGGGTTGCCCGGTGGGTTGAGCCAGTACACCAGGGTCGCGACGGTGACCAGGGCCATGAACACGATGCCGGTCAGGCCGCGATTGCCACGGAAGATCTTGTCCGACATCCAGCCGCACAGCAGGGTGCCGGGGATGCCTGCCCACTCGTAGAAGAAGTAGGCCCAGGAGGTCTTGTCGACGGTGAAGTGCTTGGCCTCCTTGAGGTAGGTCGGCGCCCAGTCGAGCACGCCGTAGCGCAGCAGGTAGACGAAGACGTTGGCCAGGGCGATGTACCAGAGCATCTTGTTGCGCAGCACGTACTTGACGAAGATCTGCTTGGCGCTGAATTCCTGTTCGTGGCTGGCGTCGTAGCCTTCGGGGTAGTCGTTCTTGTATTCCTCGATCGGCGGCAGGCCCACCGATTGCGGGGTGTCGCGCATGGTAATGAAGGCGAATACGGCCACCAGCACGGCCACGGCGGCCGGTACATAGAAGGCGGCATGCCAGTCGTTGGTCCAGCCCAGCCCGAGGATGAACAGCGGGCCAATCAGGCCGCCACCCACGTTATGTGCCACGTTCCACACCGACACCACGCCGCCGCGCTCTTTCTGCGACCACCAGTGCACCATGGTCCGCCCGCTCGGCGGCCAGCCCATGCCCTGGGCCCAGCCGTTGATGAACAGCAGGATGAACATGATGGTGACGCTGGAGGTGGCCCAGTGTGCGAATCCGAACACGAACATCACCGCTGCCGACACCAGCAGCCCGAAAGGCAGGAAGTAACGGGGGTTGGAGCGGTCGGACACCAGGCCCATGAGGAACTTGGACAGGCCGTAGGCAATGGCGATGGCCGAGATGGCCAGGCCGAGCTGACCGCGGGTGTAGCCTTCCTCGTCGATCAGGTAAGGCATGGCCAGGGAGAAGTTCTTGCGCAGCAGGTAATAGCCTGCATAACCGAAGAAGATGCCGGCGAAGATCTGCCAGCGCAGGCGGCGATAGGTACTGTCGACCTGTTCAGCGGGCAGCGGCGCCCGGTGCACGGCGGGGCGGAAGAAGGCAAACATCGGGGTACTCCAACGTTGTTGTTTTATCTGCGAAAGCGAATATTACATTTTCGTTACAGAAAAAAATATCGCTTTCACAGGCTGGAGTGTTGCTTTGCGAACGTTCCGTCAGATCGTGATCAGGGACGGGGTCTGGCTGTTGGGGTGGCGATGTCGCTGCGTTTGCTGGAGGCATCGGTGGTGGTGCTGGGCGGGGTAGGCTTGGCGGTTTAGGGCCATGGCGGGTGCGGTTCAAAACATCAAGGCCAGCCATCCCCCTGTGGGGGCGGGCTGGCCTTGATTTAGCGCATCACTGATTACGCGTCACCCGCCACACGGTATTGGCCAGGTCGTCGGCGATGATCAGCGCGCCTTTCGGATCCACTGTCACCCCCACCGGGCGGCCGCGGGTCTTGCCATCCTCACCCCGAAAACCGGTGGCGAAGTCGATTGGCTCACCCGCTGGCTTGCCATTGCTGAACGGCACGAAGATCACCTTGTAGCCGACAGGATTGGGCCGGTTCCAGCTGCCGTGCTCGCCCACGAACACGCCATCGGCAAATTTCTCGCCCATCGCCGGCAGGGAAAAATCGACTCCCAGGGCGGCGACATGTGAACCGAGGCTGTAGTCCGGCTTGATCGCGGCGGCGACTTTCTCCGGATTCTGCGGTTGCGCGCGGGTATCGACGTTCTGCCCCCAGTAGCTCCAGGGCCATCCGTAGAAGGCGCCTTCGCGCACCGAGGTCAGGTAGTCGGGCACCAGGTCCGGCCCCAGCTCATCGCGTTCGTTGACCACCGCCCACAGTTGCCCCGAATCAGGCTGGATGGTCAGCGCCGTCGGGTTGCGCAAGCCGGTGGCGTAGGGCTTGTGCGCGCCGGTCTGGGCGTCGATCTGCCAGACCATCGCGCGGTCGATCTCCACTTCCATGCCGCGCTCGGTGATGTTGCTGTTCGAGCCGATGCCCACATACAGATAGCGACCGTCCGGGCTGATGGTCAGCGCCTTGGTCCAGTGGTGGTTGATCGCCGAGGGCAGCTCGGTAAGCGTGGTCGGCGGGCCATCGGCCTTGGTCTGGCCGTCCTGGTAATCGAAGCGCACCAGGGCATCCTGGTTGGCCACGTACAGCTTGCCATCGGCAAACGCCAGGCCGTAAGGGGCGTTGAGGTTGTCGGCGAATACCGTCTGCACTTCGTAGCGGCCGTCGCCATCGGCATCGCGCAGCAGCGTGAGGCGGTTGCCGCTTTTGACCTGGGTGTTGCCCTTGGCCTTGATCTGGCTGGCGATCACGTCCTTGGGCTTGAGCTTGGCGGCATTGCCGCCACGGCCTTCTGCCACGATGATGTCGCCGTTGGGCAGGATCAGGGTCTGGCGCGGGATCTTCAGGTCGGTGGCGATGGCCGTGATGCTGTAGCCGTCCGGCACCTTGGGTTTCTGCTCGCCCCACAGTGCCGGTTCGGCGATCTTCATGCTCGGCAGCAGGCCACGTTCGGGGGCCGGAAGTTTCGGGTCGGGGCCGCGGGCCTGGGTGGCATCGCCGTCACCACCGCAGGCGGCCAGCAGCAGGCTCATGCTCAGGATCGACAGGGCAAGAGGCGTCTTCATGCGGCACCTCCCGAGCGCAGGTTGGTCAGGCCGACCCAGGTGGCGATGCAGGCCAGCACGCTCACGATCACCGACAGCACCAGCCCCGAGGGCATGACCGCCCAGGCGTCCTTGGCATGTTCGAAGGCGTTGACCAGCCCCAGCAGCCAGGTCACCACCAACAGCAGCACGTACAGCACCGGGCGACCGGCCTTGCGCTCGGCGCGCACCAGGTTGGCCAGTGCGAACAGCACGGCCATGCCGCAGAACAGCAGCCCTCCGGCGATCAGCCAGGCGGCGAAGTTGCTCCACTGGATCTGGAAGGTCTGGTAGTAGGCGATGTCGCTGATCAATGCCCCGAGAAACAGCGGCACGGTGCCGGCCAGCAGGGTCGCATGCAGCGGCCCGGGCGTGCACCGGTAGGGGTCGTGGACGGTCGTGGTCATGGCGGCTCCTTGTCGTTGGCGATGAAAGCCAGCGCGTTTACGCTGGCTGCGCCTAGGGAAGGATCACGCCGCAGGTCGGTTGGTTCAGTGCAATTTCGCGCTCAAGTATTTGGTTCGTGCAGCAAGTCCCCGTTCCGGTCCAGGTGATAGCGCTGAAGATCGCGCGCCAGGATCAAGCTGCCGTCGTAGTGGGCCTGGGCTTCGGCGTGGAGGTCATCGATGCACGGGCTGCGCCGTGGATCGCCCTGGTAACGGGCGCTGAAGTGAGTCAACACCAGGTTCTTGACCCCAGCCGATTGGGCGAATTTCGCCACCGCCTCGGCACTGCTGTGTCCGAAGCTGATGCCGGTGCGCTCGATCAGTGGCTGGGTGAAGGTCGCTTCGTGCACCAGTACATCCGCGCCCTTGGCAACTTCTGCCAACAGCTCGGGGCGATCGTTGTCGCCACAGACGATGACCCGTCGCGCTGGCCGGGAGGCGCGCAGGTAGTGCCGTGGATCGAGCTGGCGGCCCTGGTGAACCACGGCAATGCCCTTGGCCAGTTCGCCCCACAGCGGGCCGCGCGGGATGCCGTCTGCCTCCAGGCGCGGGATGTCCAGGCGCGGCTCGGGATTGATCTCGGTGAACACATAACCACGGCTCGGGACTCGGTGGGACAGCTCGACCGCATTGACCTGCAGGCTGGCGTTGCTCCAGTTGCCGAAGGTTTCGGCAGCGTGCAGGCACAGCTCGAAGGGCAGGTAGGTGTCGCTGACCGAGAGGCTCAGGCGCACCCAGTCGTGCAGCGCAGCAGGCAGGATCAGCTCGAGTGGCTTGCTGCGCCCGGACATACCGGCGCTGGCCAGCAGGCCGGGCAGGCCGAAGCAGTGGTCGCCATGCACGTGGGTGATGAAGATCGCGCGAAGGTCGCGGACCGACAACGGCGTGTGCAGGAGCTGGTGCTGGGTGGCCTCGCCGCAATCGACCAGATACCAGCCGCTGCCGCTGGTGTCGATGACGGCCGTGGCGCTGACATTGCGCGCCTTGGTAGGCGCCCCGGCGCTGGTGCCCAGGAACAGCAGGTCCATGTGAAATGCTTCCAGAGAGTGTCGGCCCATTCTAAGGCGCGACACGCCTGTGGGCACAACTCGCGGTAGGCAGTGTGTCAGGCAAAGCTGCCGGTCTGCACCTCGCCACTGCGACGGTAATGGGCGAGCAGTACCCCGCGTGGCGAGCTCAAGGACTCGACCAGGCTCAAGGCCGCCGGTTGCGCGTTGTCTGCGAACAGCCGTTTGCCGTGCCCGAGCATCACCGGGTTGATCAACAGGCGCAGCTCGTCCACCAATCCGGCTGCCAACAGTTGCTGCACCAGTTCGGCGCTGCCTTGGGTGAGCAGTGCCGGGCCGTCCTGCTGCTTGAGCGCGCGCACGGCCTGGATCACGTCAGCGCCCAAGGCGCGGCTGTTTTGCCAGTCGAGGGTGTCGGGGTGATGCGTGGCGACGTGCTTCGGCACCTTGTTGAACAGTTCGGCCATGGGCGCGTTGTCCGAATCCGCGCCGACCTTGGGCCAGTAGCCGGCAAAGATGTCGTAGGTCCGCCGCCCCAGCAGCAACTCGAAAGGCTGGCTGAACAGCGCTTGCATGACATGGCCAAAGGTTTCGTCGGCGTAGGGCACGAGCCAGCCGCCGAAACCGAAGCCTTGGCTAGTGTCTTCCTGCGGGCCGCCGGGGGCTTGCATGACGCCGTCCAGGCTGACGAACGCGGCAACGATGAGTGTGCGCATGGGTATGTCCTCGCGAGGGGTGTTCGGGGCAGTGGAAGAATAGGTCACTGCGGTGCCTGAACATTGGTCGAACGGGCAGGGCGCGAATCGACAGCCTGTTCTTTACCACTGGCAATCAGTCCCGCCTTTGGCACAAGCATCGCCTTGCAGGTGCGTTATAGTCCGGCGCGTGAACCCTTTCCCCACAGGAGTGCCGCCCGTGACCGAGTACACCGCGTTCAAGGTCGAACTGACCGACAACATCGCCCATGTGCAGATCAATCGCCCGGAAAAAATCAACGCGATGAACGCTGCCTTCTGGGAGGAAATCGTAGAGATCTTCCAGTGGGTCGACGACACCGAGGCGGTGCGTGCGGTGGTTGTCAGTGGCGCGGGCAAGCATTTTTCCTCGGGGATCGACCTGATGATGCTGGCCTCGCTGGCCGGCCAGATGGGCAAGGACGCCGGCCGCAATGCGCGCCTGCTGCGCCGTACCATCCTGCGTCTGCAAAGCTCGTTCACGGCCGTCGACAAGTGCCGCAAGCCGGTGCTGGCGGCGATCCAGGGCTATTGCATCGGCGGTGCCATCGACCTGGTGTCGGCCTGCGACATGCGCTATTGCAGCGCCGATGCGCAGTTCTCGATCAAGGAAATCGACATGGGCATGGCCGCCGATGTCGGCACCCTGCAACGTTTGCCACGTATCATCGGCGACGGCATGATGCGTGAGCTGGCCTACACCGGGCGTATGATCGATGCCAACGAGGCGTTGCGCATCGGCCTGGTCAACCGGGTGTATGACGACCAGGCGGCATTGCTCGACGGAGTCTTTGCCATCGCCCGGGAAATTGCAGGAAAATCGCCCATCGCCGTGGCCGGCACCAAGGAAATGATCAGCTACATGCGCGACCATCGTATCGACGATGGCCTGCAGTACATCGCCACCTGGAACGCTGCCATGCTGCAGTCAGAAGACCTGCGGGTCGCGGTGGCGGCCCATATGAACAAACAGAAACCGACGTTCGCCGACTGACCTCCTGACGGCGCACGCGCCTGAAGAGAGCCGAACATGTCAGCACGCTGGACTACCGCAGTACTCGACCCGCAGACCGCTGGCGGCCTGGCCGTCGCCCGCAGCCCTGCGGGGTTCCTGGTGGATGACAACGGTGCGTTGTTCCCGCGTGACTGGCTCAAGCGCCAGGAGCTGGACGTGCTCTGCGAGCACGGAATCGGCCATTTCGACGGCGAGCCGGTGTTCCTCCTGGAGCTGCGCACTGCCAGCGAACTGCCGGGCATGAGCTGGCGCGGCCTGCGCCAGTTCATGCTCGAAGGCGACTTCGACACCTACAAGCTGCTGGGTTACGCCGCACAGATCGGCACCTGGGCGCGCGAGCATCGTTTCTGCGGCAGTTGCGGCCAGCCGATGACGCAGATCCGCTGGGAGCGGGCGATGTACTGCCAGGCCTGCGACCTGCGCAGCTACCCGCGCATCTCGCCCAGCATGATCGTGCTGGTGACCCGTGGCGACGAAATCCTGCTGGCGCGTTCACCGCGCTTCGTCACCGGGGTGTACAGCACCCTGGCCGGCTTTGCCGAACCGGGCGAGTCGGCGGAGGATTGCCTGGTGCGCGAAGTGCGCGAGGAAGTGGCGGTGCAGGTCAAGAATATCCAGTACGTGGGCAGCCAGTGCTGGCCGTTCCCGCATTCGATGATGCTGGGCTTCCACGCCGAGTACGCGGGCGGCGAGATCGTCATGCAGCCTGACGAGATCGAGGATGCCCAGTGGTTCAGCGTACACGACCTGCCGCCATTGCCCGCCGGGCGCTCCATCGCCCGTTACCTGATCGACCTGTACGTGGCGCGGCGGCTGGGGTTGGCGGAGCCGGTGCTGCTGACCTGACTCAGCCCTCAGGCCTGGCCGAACCAATGCTGCCAGGCCAGGCGCACGGTCAGCGCCAGCACCACGGTGATGAACACCGGGCGAATGAACTTGCTGCCGCCGCTGATCGCGGTGCGGGCGCCGAAGAACGCGCCGATCATCACCGACACGCCCATGGCCAGGCCGACGATATAGTCCACTTGCCCGGAAATCACGAACACCGTCAGCGCCGCGATGTTGCTGACGAAGTTCATGCTGCGCGCCACACCACTGGCACGTACCAGGTCGATGGGGTAGAGCAGCAGCGTGCTTACCGTCCAGAACGCACCCGTGCCCGGCCCGGCCACGCCGTCGTAGAAGCCTAGGCTGAAACCCTGGGGGAACTGCCATTTTTTCCTGATCGGTGCATCGGCATCCAGCGGCGCCTTGGGGGTGCCGCCGAACAGCAGGTACACGCCACAGGCGAAGACGATCACCGGCAGCATCTTGTTCAACCATTCGGCAGGCATGTAGTGGGCGATCACTGCGCCGATCAGCGCGCCGCTCAAGGTGCCGACGATCGCCAGGCGCCACTGTGCCGGGTGGAACAACTTGCGCCGGTAGTAGGTGAACCCGGCGGTGGCCGAGCCGAAGGTCGAGCTGAGCTTGTTGGTGCCCAGCACCAGGTGCGGCGGCATGCCGGCGGTGAGCAGGGCGGGGGTGGTGAGCAGGCCACCACCACCGGCAATGGCATCGATGAAACCGGCGACGAAGGCCACTGCGGCGAGGATCAGCAGGGTAAGCGGTTCTACGGTGAGTTCGAAGGGCATGGGACGGCATTCAGGCTGCAGGCGAGGGCGCGGCAAAAGGTCGCGCCAGAGGCTGCACATGGTAGTCCTCGGGGCGCGCCCTTGCCAGAGTCGCTAGCGTGGGTAGAGCTCGGGTATCCGTTTCTTGTTGATCTCAGAGTCGGCGGTGAGACGATCCAGAGCAGCGTTCGTGCGCTCAAGGATCTGCGAAACCTTATGTGCGTCCTCCTCATCGGCGCCCATTGCTTTGAGCCCTAACAGCCCCTTGTTGATGAGCGTGAGAGGGTCCTTGGGGTCGGATTTCATCCAGTTGTAGAAATCATCGGCGGTGTGCGACGCCAGGAACTGAAGCTGGGCTGCGCTCCAATACCCGCTGATTGCCAACATTTTCAGTGTGTCTGTCAGTTCGAGGGGAATGGCTTCCTTAAGCCGTGGGGCCTGTATGGCCGCCGCCAATGTGGCATTTTTCGTGTTCTTCCAGGCATCGAAATCACCTCGTGCGATCAACTCCTCATGCCGCTCGATAAAACCCTGCACCCACGGCTCTACGGTTTCTCCCATGTCCTCAAGAAATTCGATAGCCCTCATGAAATGAGAAAGGTTATAGGCGGTGAAGTACTCAGAATCGAGCAAAATCACTAAGTTGTTTCTGATCTGCTCATAATTGTCGCTGAGCGAGTTTGTATAGTGCTCCCAAGTTTCTCGCCACAGCCTCTCGGCATCCCGGGCCCGTGTGTTTTTTTCTTCATCACACAATAGCGCCTCGAGTGCGTCGGTGTCGGGGTAGCCCTGGATCAAATAACGCGCCAAGGGGTTGTGAAATTTCGAATCCATTATCAGCAGTTTGTTTTTCGCGAAATTCAACAACTTGTGATGCCGGGTGTAGGTTTCACCCTCCTTGAGTTTCAATGCGTCACTCAATGGAGCGTGGAGCAGGCGCTTCTTCAGGGCGGCTTCTTCCTCCTCTGCACCGGCAGAGAAATAAGCCCATGTCATGAGTACCGCGCAATGGACGAACTCACGGATGACCGACTCGCGGCTACGTTCAATGAGGTCTCGGTGATTCTCCAGCGTCTGCCATACTTTCTCCAGAATGCGGATGTTCTTGATCTCCAAGGCACAGGACAGCGCTTGGGCGTCGGCAAATCCAAAGTCCGCCTCATCGAAGACTTTTCCGAAGTTTTCGGCGGGTGAGGGGTCGTAGAGAAATTCGGCGTCAATGACTTTTTCGCGGTAGTTATTGTATTCCCGGATGTCCGCGTCCTCGAGTGTATCCTCGTTGAGGATGATCAGGATCGCGCATTTTCTTTGCGTGCGGAGTTCATCGATGAAACCCATGATCTCCTTGATCTTCAGATCCTTGCCTTTGCGCTCCAGGTCATCAATGCAGATCAGGTAGTTGCTGATTGCCGCGTTGCTGGCGCTGTCGATCGCTTTTGCGGCACGGTTCAGTATCGGGGCGTTCTTCAGCTGATCGTTGTAGTTGAGCAGGCGTTGTTTTGAGCGCTTGACCAGTGCATGGGTCTTGTGCACGAACTGCTCTCGAAAGTCACCAGGCTGTGCGTGTGGTTGGGTATAGAACCGGGTGCTTTGGTGCAGTTTTGTCTTTACCTGCTCTATGGAGTTGACGCCAAACAGCGAGATATAACAGTAGGCGTTCAGTGTCCCTGCCGCCCCCGGCGTACTGTCCAGCTTGGCAACGTAGGTGTTGAAGAAATGCGTTTTCCCTACCCCCCAGTCACCTTTCAAAACGGCGACGTCGAGCTGGCGGTGTACAAGGTTATCAAGGTGCTTTTCCAGCGCTTGCATGGTGTCTTCCTATATGACGTATGAACGACGATTCAGGGGCCGTGAAGAGGGCCCTGTATCCAGGTCTTTCGTTTCTAGCCCTGCGCAAACAACTCGCTGATCACCCGGCGCAACCACACACTGCGTGGCGCCTGCTGGAAGCGTGCGTGCCAGAACTGCTTGAGGTCGTAGCAGGGGATCTCTACCGGCGGCTCGACGATCTGCACGTTCACGGTATCCAGGTACAGGTTGGCCACGGTGCGCGGCAACACCACCACCAGGTCGGACTGCTCGATGATCGAGGGCACGCTCATGTAGTGCGAGGTCTCGAGCACGATGTTGCGCTTGATCCCCGCTTCGTTCAGGTGCGCTTCGAACATTTCCTGGCGGCGGCTGCCGTCGCGCACCTGCAGGTGCTCCATGCGGGCGAAATCCTCGAGCGCCAGGCGCTCGCGGGCCAGTGGGTGGCCGCGGCGCAGCATGCAGGTGAGGTCGTGGGAGAACAGCCGTTGCTGGTAGATGTTGGGGGCCGTGAGGTCGGGGAAGTAACCGAGCACGGCATCGACCTTGCCGTCATGCAGGCTGTCGGTGAGCGCATCGGGCGCCAGGCTGAGGGTACGCAGGCGAATGCGTGGCGCGAGCTGGCGCAGCTTCTGGAACAGCGGCGGCAGGAACACCACCTCGCCGATCTCGCTCAGGCAGAACACGAACTCGTCTTCGGCGGTGGCAGGGTCGAAGGTCGGGCTGCTGAGGATGTCACGGTCGATGATTTCGATGACTTCGCGGGTGCGCTCGATGATGCCCTGGGCCCGTGGCGTGGCCTCCATGCCGGCACCGGAGCGGATGAACAGCGGATCCTGCAGCGAATGGCGCAGACGGGCGAGGGCGGCGCTGGCGGCGGGCTGGCTGATGCCCAGCTGTTTCGCCGCAGCGGTGACGTTGCCGGTTTCGTAGACGGCCAGCAGGACGCGTAGCAGATTGAGGTCGGTGCGCATCTCTATAACCAAATCAAATAGTGCGAATAAAGAGAATTAGCTTCTGCGATTAAGCGCCGGTTGCGAGGATGAGTCCAGACAAAAATAAAACCAAGGGACTCCACCCATGATCAACCTGCACGATATCCGCTACGTGCGCCTGGGGACCGCCAACCTGGACGACGCACGCCGCTACGCGACGCAGATCCTCGGTTTGCAGGTGGCCCGCGAGGCCAACGGTGCGGTGTATTTTCGCTCCGACAGCCGCGATCACACCCTGTGCTACTACGAGGGCGACCCGCGTGAAACCACCACCGCCTTCGAGGTCACCAGCAGCGACGAGCTGGAGCACGCTGCCGTGCTGCTCGAGCGCAATGCCTTCAAGGTGGTGCATGGCTCGCGTGAAGACGCCGAGGTGCGCCATGTCAACGAGCTGATCCGCTTCAAGGACCCCAGCGGCAACAACATCGAACTGGTGCTGCGCCCCCATGCCAGCGGCAGCCGCTACTTCCCCAGCCGCGACGCCGGCATCACCGGTTTCAGCCATATCGGCCTGCGCACCACCGACGCCCGTCGCGACGAGGATTTCTGGACGCGCCTGGCCAACGCCCGGGTCAGTGACCGCATCGGCGAGGCGCCCCTGCTGCGTATCGACGAGGTGCACCACAAGATCGCGCTGTTCCCCTCCAGCCACGCCGGGGTGCAGCACATCAACCACCAGGTCGAGAGCATCGACGACCTGATGCGCGCCTACTACTTCCTGCGCGAGCGCAACATCAAGATCCTCTTCGGCCCGGGTCGGCATCCGACCTCGGGTGCGGTGTTCCTGTACTTCGAAGGGCCGGACGGCATGACCTACGAGTATTCCACCGGGGTCAGCCACATCAGTGCCGAAGACGACTCCAGCCACCAGCCACGGCAGTTCCCCGGCGTATCGTCGTCGTACTGCGCCTGGGGTTCGAAACCCGATATTCCGGAGTTCAAGTCATGAGTCGCGCGCCGCTCGCCAGCGAGGCGCAGCAACGCCAGGTGCGCATGGCAGCCCGCGCCCTGGGTCGCGCCGGGCTGGCGCATGCCTACGGGCATTGCAGCCTGCGCCTGGACGCCGAGCACTTTCTGGTCTGTGCAGCGCGCCCGATGGGCCTGATCGGGGTGGGTGAGCCGGGCACCGTGGTACCGGTCTATGGGCCGCTGCCGGACGGCGTGCTGGGCGAGGTGCGTATCCACCAGCAGCTCTACCGCCGCCGCGCCGACCTGGGCGCAGTGATCCGCAGCATGCCGGCGCAGGTGATGGCGCTGTCCTGCGCCGGCCTCACCCCACAACCGCGGCACGGCATGGGCAGTTACTTCCAGCCGTCGATCCCGCTGTGGGACGACGTCCAGTTGCTGCGTGACGATGCCCAGGCCAGCGCCTTGGGCGAGCTGTTCGGCCAAGGCAAGGCCCTGGCCATGCGCGGCAACGGTGCCATCGTCGCCGGCGATTCACTGGTCGAGGCCCTGACCCTGACCTGGTACCTGGAGGATGCCGCGCGCATCGAGCTGCAACTGCGGGCCGCAGGCCTGGCCGAGCGCGGCCCGTTGCTCGATGCCCAGGCCTGCGCGCAACGCGCCACCCGTGGCGGGCGGATCTACGAGCGGATGTGGGAATACCTCACTGCCGGCGATCCGGAAGCCAGCGACACCGAATTCGAATAAAAAACAGAGGATTACCGATCATGCCTGCGCAAGCGTTTCGCCATTTCATCAACGGCGAGTGGGTCTCCAGTGCCCGCACCTTCGAAAACCGCAACCCTGCCGACAACAATGTCATCGGCCTCGTCCACGAAGCGGGGCAGGCCGAAGTCGATGCCGCCGTGGCCGCTGCCCGTGCCGCCCTCAAAGGCCCTTGGGGCACGATGACGGTCGCCCAGCGTACCGCCTTGCTGCACAAGGTCGCCGAGGGTATCGAGCGCCGCCATGCCGAGTTCGTCGCCGCCGAAGTGGCCGACACCGGCAAGCCTGCACACCTGGCCGGGCATCTCGACATCCCGCGCGGTGCGGCCAACTTCAAGGTGTTCGCCGACCTGATCCGCAACGTACCGACCGAAAGCTTCGTGATGGACACCCCGGACGGCGGCAAGGCAGTCAACTATGCCGTGCGAGCGCCGCGCGGGGTGATCGGCGTGGTCTGCCCGTGGAACCTGCCGCTGCTGCTGATGACCTGGAAAGTCGGCCCGGCCCTGGCCTGCGGCAACACCGTGGTGGTCAAGCCGTCCGAGGAAACCCCGGCCACAGCCACGCTGCTGGGCGAGGTGATGAACGAGGCCGGTGTGCCGCCGGGTGTGTACAACGTGGTGCATGGCTTTGGCGCCGATTCGGCGGGGGCCTTCCTGACTTCGCACCCGGATGTCGATGGCGTGACCTTTACCGGCGAGACCGGCACTGGCGAGGTCATCATGAAGGCTGCGGCCAAGGGCATCCGCCCGGTGTCGCTGGAGCTGGGCGGCAAGAACGCCGGCATCGTCTTCGCCGACGCCGACCTTGAAAAAGCGGTCAAGGGGCTGGGGCGCGCGGTGTTCGAGAACAGTGGGCAGGTGTGCCTGGGGACTGAACGCATCTATGTGCAGCGGCCATTGTTCGAGCGCTTCGTCGAGGCGTTCAAGGCGCATGCCGCGAGCATCGTGGTGGGCGATCCGAACGCCCATGGCACCACCATGGGCCCGCTGATCTCCCTCGGCCATCGCGAGAAGGTGCTGTCGTACGCCCGCCAGGCTGTCGCCGATGGCGCCACCGTGGTGTGCGGTGGCGGCATTCCCCAAGTGCCGGCGCACCTGGCCGAAGGCGCCTGGTTCGAGCCGACCATCTGGACCGGCCTGCCGGAAACCTCGGCGGTGATCCGCGAAGAGATCTTCGGCCCGTGCTGCCATATCGCGCCGTTCGACACCGAGGAAGAGGCCGTGGCCCTGGCCAACGACACCCCTTACGGCCTGGCCGCCAGTGTCTGGACCCGCGACCTGCAGGTCGCCCACCGCCTGGGCAGCGCGCTGGATGTCGGCATCTGCTGGATCAACGCGTGGTTCCTGCGTGACCTGCGCACCGCTTTCGGCGGCGCCAAGCAGTCGGGCATCGGCCGTGAGGGCGGGGTGCACTCGCTGGAGTTCTACACCGAACTGCGCAACGTCTGCGTCCGCCTGTGAGGAGCACAGCATGAACCTGAACGATATCCAGCACGCCGGCCTGCAGCTGCACCAGGCCCTGACGTCCCGCCAAGCCCTGGCGCCGCTGACCGAAACCTACCCCGACATCACCCTGGAGCAGGCCTACCAGGTGCAACTGGCGATGATCCAGCCGCGCCTCGATGCCGGCGAGCGCGTGCTTGGCAAGAAGATCGGCGTCACCAGCCAGGTCGTCATGAACATACTCGGCGTCGACCAGCCCGACTTCGGCCACCTGCTCAGCGACATGCTCCACGCCGATGGCGCGGCCATCGCGATCGAGGGCCTCATCGCGCCCAAGGCCGAGGGTGAGATCGCCTTCGTGCTCAAGGAGTCGCTGCAAGGCCCGGGCGTCACCGTGGCCGATGTGCTGCGCGCCACCGCCTATGTGATGCCGTGCTTCGAGATCGTCGACTCGCGGGTCCGCGACTGGAAGATCCGCATCCAGGACACCGTCGCCGACAACGCTTCGGCCGGTGCCTTCGTGCTGGGCGATCGCGGCGTCGATCCGCGTGACGTGGACTTGGCCTGTGTCGGCATGACCCTGGAAAAGAACGGCGAGATCGTCGCCACCGGCGCCGGTGCCGCCGCGCTTGGCCATCCGGCCAACGCCGTGGCCTGGCTGGCCAACACCCTCGGCCGCCTCGGCATCGCGCTGAACAAGGGCGAGGTGATTCTCTCCGGTTCGCTGGCGGCCATGGTGCCGGTGCAGGCCGGCGACCAACTGCGTATCAGCCTCGGCGACATCGGCTCGGCCGCTGTCCGCTTCGTTTGAAGGAAAACCCACATGAACCTGTCCCAAGCCACCATCGCCCAACTGGCCGAACACCTGGAAAACGCCGAACTCAAGCGTGAGGCGGTGGCCAAGATCACCGACGCCCACCCCGACATGGACTGGGACGACGCCTATGCCATCCAGGACGCCATCCGCGCCCGCAAGCAGGCCCGTGGCGTGCGTATCGCCGGCCTGAAGATGGGCCTGACCTCGTTCGCCAAGATGAAACAGATGGGCGTCACCGACCCCATCCACGGTTTTCTCACCGACTATGGCTCGAGCCTCGACGGCGCGGCCATCGATGTCGACAGCCTGATCCACCCCAAGGTCGAGGCCGAGATCGCCTTCGTCCTCAAGCACCCGCTCAAAGGGCCGGGCGTGCATGTTGGCGACGTGCTGGCGGCCACCGATTTCATCGTGCCGGCGGTCGAAGTGATCGATTCGCGCTACGAGAACTTCCGTTTCGACCTCAAGAGCGTGATTGCCGACAACACCTCGTCGGCACGTTTTGTCACGGGCGGACGCATGTCCGGGGTCGAGGGCATCGACCTCAAATGCCTGGGCGTGGTGCTGGAAAAGAACGGCGAAGTGGTCGCCACCGGGGCCGGCGCGGCGGTGCTCGGGCACCCGGCGCAGAGCGTGGCGATGCTCGCCAACATGCTCGGTGCCAAGGGCCGCGAGCTGCCGGCGGGCACCTTCATCATGACTGGCGGCATCACCGAGGCCATTGCAGTGCAGGCGGGCGACAACGTTACCGTGCGCTACCAGCACCTGGGCAGCGTGTCGATGCGCTTCACCTCGTCCGGCCAACGCTGACAGGAGTACCTGACATGCCTATTGCCATCATCCATATCGCCGAAGGCCGCACGCCCGAGAAGAAGCGCGCGCTGCTGGACAAGGTCACCCTGGCCATCGCCGACAGCCTCGAAGTACCGGTCCAGAGCGTGCGCGTCCTGTTGCAGGAAATCCCCGAGACCCAGTGGGCCGCCGGTGGCCAGACCCTCGCCGAACGCCGCGCCAAAGCCTGAACACAGGATCACGACAATGAACGACAAGATCAGCGTTGCCATCATCGGTTCGGGCAATATCGGCACCGACCTGATGATCAAGATCCTGCGCAACGGCCAGCACCTGAAGATGGGCGCCATGGTTGGCATCGACCCGGCCTCCGATGGCCTGGCGCGGGCCGAGCGCCTGGGCGTGGCCACCACCGCCAAGGGGGTCGAGGGCCTGCTGGCGCTGCCGGGTTTCAAGGATATCCGCATCGTTTTCGATGCCACCAGCGCCGGTGCCCATGCGCGGCACAATGCACTGCTGCAGGAACATGGGATCAAGGTCATAGACCTGACGCCCGCCGCCATCGGCCCGTTCACCATTCCGGCGATCAACCTGGATGCCGAACTGGCCGCGCCGAACATCAACATGGTCACCTGCGGCGGCCAGGCCACCATACCGATCGTCGCTGCGGTATCGCGCGTGGCCACGGTGCATTACGGTGAAATTGTCGCCTCGATCAGCAGCAAGTCGGCAGGCCCCGGCACCCGGGCCAACATCGACGAGTTCACCGAGACTACCTCACATGCCATCGAAAAACTCGGCGGGGCACAGAAGGGCAAGGCGATCATCGTCCTCAACCCGGCCGAGCCGCCGCTGATGATGCGCGACACCGTGTTCGTGCTGTCGGAGCCGGCAGACCAGGCTGCGGTCGAGCGCTCGATCCTGGCCATGGTCGAGGCCGTGCAGGCCTATGTGCCCGGCTATCGCCTCAAGCAGCAGGTGCAGTTCGAGGTGATCCCGGCCGACCAGCCGGTGAATGTCCCGGGGCTGGGGCTGCGCAGCGGGCTGAAGACTTCGGTGTTTCTCGAGGTCGAGGGCGCCGCGCACTACCTGCCGGCCTACGCCGGCAACCTGGACATCATGACCTCGGCGGCCGTGGCCTGTGCCGAGCGCATCGCCGCTACCCAGTTCGTGGAGGGTTGAACACATGAACGCCGGCAAGAAACTCTATATTTCCGATGTCACCCTGCGCGACGGCAGCCATGCCATTCGTCATCAGTACACCTTGCAACAGGCCCGTGACATCGCGCGCGCGCTGGACCAGGCCAAGGTCGATTCGATCGAGGTCGCCCATGGCGACGGTCTGCAGGGCTCGAGCTTCAACTACGGCTTTGGCCGGCACTCGGACCTGGAGTACATCGAGGCGGTGGCCGAGGTCATCAGCCACGCGAAGATCACCACGCTGCTGCTGCCTGGCATCGGCACCGTGCATGACCTCAAGGATGCCTACAACGCTGGTGCCCGGGTGGTGCGCATCGCCACCCACTGCACCGAAGCCGATGTCTCGCGCCAGCACATCGAGTACGCCCGTGAGCTGGGCATGGACACCGTGGGCTTTCTGATGATGAGCCATATGCTGGCGCCCGAGCAGTTGGCGCAGCAGGCGAAGCTGATGGAAAGCTACGGCGCCACCTGCGTGTACATGGCCGACTCGGGCGGCGCGATGAACATGCAGGATGTGCGCGAGCGCTTCCAGGCGTTCAAGGCGGTGCTCGACCCGTCCACCGAGACCGGCATGCACGCCCACCACAACCTCAGCCTGGGCGTGGCCAACTCGATCACCGCGGTGGAGGCGGGCTGCGACCGCATCGACGCCAGCCTCGCCGGCATGGGTGCCGGTGCCGGTAACGCGCCGTTGGAGGTGTTCATCGCGGCCGCCGAGCGCCTGGGCTGGAATCACGGCACCGACCTGTATCGGCTGATGGACGCGGCCGACGATATCGTTCGGCCCTTGCAGGATCGCCCGGTGCGGGTCGACCGCGAAACCCTGGCGCTCGGCTACGCCGGGGTGTATTCCAGCTTCCTGCGCCACGCTGAGGTCGCTGCTCGCCGCTATGGCCTGAACACCGTGGACATCCTCGTCGAGCTCGGCCGTCGCAAGATGGTGGGCGGTCAGGAAGACATGATCGTCGACGTTGCTCTGGACTTGCTGCGACCCTGAAACCACAACGCCTTGCCAATGCTTTGCCCCAACCACAAGCCTAATAAAAAGGGGAAATACCATGAGCCAGCACACTGCCCGAATCGGCGAGATCATCGATAACGCACGAATCTCGCCTTACCAGATCATCGTTCTTACCCTGTGTTTCCTGATCGTACTGGTCGACGGCTTCGACACCGCCGCGATCGGCTACATCGCCCCGGCCCTGCGTGAGGAATGGGGCCTGCTACCGGCACAATTGTCGCCGGCCTTCGGTGCCGGGTTGTTCGGCCTGTTGGTCGGCAGCCTGGTGTTCGGGCCCATCGCCGATGCCATCGGGCGCAAGCGCGTGCTGCTGTTGTCGGTGCTGGTGTTCGGCGTCGGCACCCTGGCCTCGGGCTATGCCCACTCGATCGAGTCGCTGACCGTACTGCGTTTCGTCACCGGTATCGGCCTGGGTGGGGCGATGCCCACCTGCATCACCCTGAGCTCGGAGTACTCTCCGACGCGGCGGCGGATGATCATGGTCACCCTGAGCTGGAGCGGCTTCACCGCCGGCCTTGCGCTGGGCGGTATGCTTGCGGCCCATATCATCCCGCTGTTCGGCTGGCGTGGCGTGCTGATGATCGGCGGTATCGTGCCGCTGGCCATGCTGCCGCTGCTGGTCTGGCTGATGCCTGAATCGGTGCGCTTCATGGCTTCGAGCCCCAAGCATGGCGATGCCTTGCGCAAGGTGGTCGAGCGCATCACCGGCAGCAGCTATGCCGGGGTGACCATCCTCGACGACGAGCGCCCTGCGCAGGTGCGTTCGCCGATCTCGCACCTGTTCATCGAGGGCCGCGCGGTGCGCACCCTGCTGTTGTGGCTGGCGTTCTTCTGCTCGCTGTTCGTCTTTTACCTCCTGACCAGTTGGCTGCCGAGCCTGCTCAAGGACGCCGGCTACGACATCGCCCATGCCGCACGCATCGGGGCCATGGTGCCGCTGGGCGGCACGGTCGGCGCGATCCTGCTGGCGCTGCTGATGGATCGTGTCGGGCCGTACCGCGTGCTGGCCTGCTCCTATCTGGGGGCGGCGGTGGTGATCGCGGTCACCGGTTACCTGATGGGCGATATCTATGGCCTGGCGGCGGCGGTGTTCCTGATCGGTTTCGGCGTGGCCGGTGCGCAGAACGGCCTGAACCTGGTCTCGGCGACCATCTACCCGACAGCGGCCCGCGTTACCGGGGTCAGCTGGGCCATGGCCTGCGGGCGTTCCGGCTCCATCGTCGGCTCGACCCTGGGGGCCTGGCTGATCGCCGCGGCCGGTACGCCCGTGGTGTTCTTCCACTGGCTGGCCATCCCGGTGGTGGCAGGTGCGGCGGCGATCTTCGTGCTGTACCGGCTGAGCATCCGGCCATCTGCGCCCTGGCCGGCTGAAGCGCCTCCCGCGCACTCCTGATCCCTGAACCAACACCAGCGCCCGCTTCCTGACAGAAGCGGCGTCGGGCGCGGCTTGCCTGCGCCGGGTGTTCGGCGCTGCACATAACAACAAGAATCGAGGAACACACAGTATGTCTTGCAAACGGTCTTCCTTCGTTCCCGGGCTGATCGCCCTGGCGCTGGCCCCCCTGACCACCCAGGCCGCCGGCCTGATCGAGGATTCACACGCGCGCCTGGAAATGCGCAACATCTACTTCAACCAGGACAACCGCAGCGGCAGCGCCAACCCCTCCAAGCAGGAGGAGTGGGGCCAGGGCTTTCTGTTCGACTTCACTTCCGGCTACACCGAGGGCGCCGTCGGTGTCGGTGTCGATGCCCTGGGCATGCTTGGCATCCGTCTGGATTCGGGCAAGGGCACCCACTACAACCCGCAGAGTACCAATCGCGGTGGCCTGGCGTTTCCCACCGACAGCGATGGTCGTGCGGTCGATGAGTTCAGCACCCTGGGCGTGACCGGCAAGCTGCGCGTTGCCAAGACCGAGGCGCGGCTCGGCACGTTGCGTCCGAAGATGCCGGTGCTGACGCTCAACGACGGTCGCCTGTTGCCGGAAACCTTCGAAGGTTTGCAGGTCACCTCGCGCGACCTGGACAACTTCACCTTCACCGGCGGGCAGATCCAGCGGGTCAAGAGCCGCAACTCGTCGAACAACGAAGGCATGGCGATCGCCGGGGCGGGCGGGCCGTTCGGCAAGCGCAGCAATGCGTTCAACTTCTTCGGCGTCGACTACGCCGTGAGCCGCGACCTGACCTTGCAGTACTACTACGGCGAGCTTGAGGACTTCTATCGCCAGCACTTTGTCGGCCTGGTGCACCAACTGGCCTTGCCGGTGGGCAGCCTCAAGACCGACCTGCGTTACTTCGACAGTGGCCCGTCGGGGCGCAACGGCAGTGTGGCCGGGCGCGCCGAGGGCTATCGCAGTGCCGGTTTCGGCAATAACGGCAAGGTCGACAATCAGGCGTTCGCCGGGTTGTTCACCTACAGCCTCGGCGGTCATGGATTCAGCCTGGGTTACCAGCAGCTCGAAGGCGACAGCGATTTCCCCTTCGTCAACCAGGGCGATGGCTCGGCCACCTACCTGATCACCGACCGCCAGACCGGCGCACGTTTCCAGAAGGCCGGCGAGCGGACCTGGGTGGCGCAGCACACCTACAACTTCGCCTCTGTGGGCATTCCGGGTCTGACGACGCTGCTGGCCTACCAGCGCGGCGACAACATCAAGTCGGCGCAGGGCGACCAGCATGAATGGGAACGCGATTTCTGGGTGACCTATGCCGTGCAGGGCGAGACCTTCAAGGGCCTGTCGTTCTCCTGGCGCAACGCCAGCTTGCGCAGCACCTACGCCAACCAGCGTGACCTGGACGAGAACCGTCTCTACATCACCTACAGCCTGCCGTTGTTCTGAGGCACAGCCGACCGCTTCGCGGCCCCATCGCAGCAAGCCCGCGCCTGTGAGGGCGGGTTTGCCTGCAAGGGGCCGGCACCTTCAACCCCTATCACCGACTTCGAGACACCCCATGACCCACTGGCTCGGCAACCTGGGCATCAAGCTCAAACTGGCGCTGGGCTTCGCCCTGGTGCTGGCCCTCACTCTGGTCCTTGCGCTGCAGAGCGGGTCCAGCCTGGGCAAGTTGATTGGCAGCAGCGATCACCTGGAAGACATCGCGCAACTGAACACGTTGTTGAACAAGGTTCGCGAAACCCGCCTGCACTACATGATCAGCCAGGGCGAGGAGACTGCTGAACAAGCCGTCGAGGCCAGTATCGCGGCTTTCATCGCCCGTCAGCAGCAGCTGATCGGCAGCCTCGACAACGCGGACAGTATCAAGCTGCTCAAGGAGCAGGCGCTGTACATCGGCAGGTTCCAGCAGTTGTTCAGCGTCATGCGCGTGGCGTTCCAGGCCGCCCGCGAGGCGCGTGAGGCGCTGGACACCCATGGCGGGCACAGCGCCACCCTGTTCGAGACGCTGGAGGCCGTGCCAGGTGGTGCGCTGGCCGTCGGCCGCGCCCGTGGCGAGTTTCTCCAGGCACGCTACTTGCTGGCCGTCTACCTGGCCAACCCCGCTGCCGAGCACGAGCAACGCGCCGCCGCCCAACTGCAATACACCTTGCAGGTCGTGAAGCGCCTGGCCGGGCAACTGGGCGACGGGCAGCAGGACAGCCTCGCGCAGTTGCAGGCACTGCTGGCGCGCTCCACCGAGGCGATGAACCGCATGCGCCAGGAGAGCGGCAAGGTCGCCAGTGTCACCGATGTGATCAAGGCCGTGGCGCAACAGACCAACCTGCTGGCCTTGAATGCCGCCATCGAGGCGGCACGGGCAGGGGAGGCGGGGCGTGGTTTTGCCGTGGTGGCCGACGAGGTGCGCAGCCTCGCCCAGCGTACACAGCAGTCCACCGAGGAAATCGAAGCGCTGGTCGAGGGACTGCGCAGTGGTGCCGAACAGGCGGCTACGATCATGGATGCCGGGCGTGACTTGACCGAGCGCAGTGTCGAGCTTACGCGTCAGGCCGGGGTGGCGCTGGGCAGCATCACCCAGGCGGTGTCGAGCATTCAGGGGATGAACCAGCAGATTGCTGCTGCCGCCGAACAGCAGAGCCTGGTGGCCGAGGAGATCAGCCGCAATGTGCTGGGTGTGCGCCAGGTGTGTGAGCAGACGGCAGCGGCCAGTGAAGAAACAGCGGCCTCGAGCGCCGAGCTGGCGCGGTTGGGGGAGCAGTTGCAGGAGATGGTCGAGCGGTTCGTGGTGTGATTGCGGGTAAGCCGCGCCCCCCCACCTTAGCTGTGGTCAACGCCGGCAAGGGCGATGGTCGTCCGGGCCTCAGGCGCAGCACGGCAGGAGGGCCAGCGGAACCCTGGCATGATGCACTTCGCTGCCCGAGCATTCACGCGCGATCACCGCCAGTGCTACAGTCGCTTCTTTTTTGCCCCGAGGATGGAACATGCGAGCACTACTGCCGATGGCTGCAGCCCTGATGTTGATTGGCTGCGCTTCGTCGACCATGGAGGCGGCGCGCAACGGCCAGCCGAGCGCGCGCCTCGACTCGCAGAAAGCGCCGGAGCTGGTGGCCCAGTGCATCCAGTTCAGTTGGCAGGAAGAGTCGCGCTTCGGCGTTGACGCCAGTGGTTACCTGGAAACGCGCAAGGGCGGTGGCTTGACGGTGTACACCCGCGAGGCGGAGTCCTTCGTTGACGTCTACCCGCAGGCCGGCGGGACCCGGGTCGATTACTACGCCCGCAAGAACGACATGGTTGCACTGCAGCGCAAGGCTGCGGCGGCGACCTGCCTGTGAGTCAGCGTGGCATGTAGCGCAACTGCCAACGCCGTGGAATCTTCCACGAGACCACGGCAAGCAGCAGGGCGGTCAGCGCGCTGGCCAGCAGTGCCGCACGCTCGAAGCGCTGTTCCAGCAACACCCCCAACACCGCCCCGATGAACATGCCGCTCCAGGGCACCAGTTGCACGCGCCACCCGAGCCGTTGTTGACCCAACAGGGTGCGGCCCAAGCCGCGACCGAAACGCGACAGCGCGCCGGTGACGTAGGTCAGCCCGATCGGCAGGCCGTTCACTTCCTCGACCACCGCATTGATCATGCCCATCGCGGTCACCGCCGCCAGTAGCGCGAGCAGTTGCATGGGCTCTGGCAGCATGCCGGCGACCGCCAGCAGCAGGGCGATCACACCCAGCAACGGCCAGTGGCGCCGACCGCTTCTGGCGGCAACGACCACCCCCAGTGCGTTGCCCAGCACGAACGCCGCGATCACCAGCGCCAGGCGCAGCACCGGCCCCAGATCGGCGCTGCCCAGCGAGGCCGCCAGGCGCGTGGTGTTGCCGCTCATGAACGAAACGAAATCGCCGGTGGCCATGAAACCGATGGCATCGGTCATGCCGGCGAGTACCGACAAGGCGGCAACGAAGTACAACCCCACCGTGCCACGGCGCTGCACCCGCTGTTGTCGCTGGCTGTCGAGTGACGCACTTCCCGGTAGCATCGCAACTCTCTCCCTGAATCAGCCCAACCGCCCCTCGGCTTGCAGGGTCAGCTTGTGGTGTTCGAGCAATGCCTGGAAGCGGAAGGCAAAGCTGTTTTCAACCATGGGGCGGTTCCTGGAAGCGGGCCGGAAGCGCGAGTATACCCGAGCCGTAAACTACAGGTTGACGGGCAAATGCGGTTTTTTCTCATCCGGGTACTCCTCGCATCGTTCATAAATTGTTATGTTATTACATGAAATTTAGGAGCGTCGTTGATGAAACTTTCCCCCGCCCGGCTCTGCCTGGGTTTTTCCCTGTCTGTGTTCGGCCTGCCCGGCAGTGCTGCCGAACCTGTAATACTCGAGGCCCTGACCGTCAGCGACAGTCATCTGCAGGAGCGCGCGGACGGCCCGGTGCAGGGCTACCGCGCCACCCGCTCGAGCACCGCGACGCGCACCGATACCGATGTGCGCGACACGCCGCAGAGCATCGCCGTGGTGCCCAGCCAGGTGCTTGAAGACCTCAACAGCACGCGCATCGACCGTGCCCTGGACTTTGCCGGTGGCGTCACCCGGCAGAACAACTTCGGTGGCTTGACCTTCCTCAACTACAGCGTGCGCGGTTTCACCACCGGTGAGTTGTACAAGAACGGCTTTGCCATCAACCGCGGCAGCTACAGTGCACCGGACACCTCGACCATCGAGCGCATCGAGGTGCTCAAGGGCCCGGCCGCCAGCCTCTATGGGCGCGGCGATCCGGGCGGGCTGGTCAATATCGTCAGCAAGCGTCCGCAGGAAGAGGCGTTCACCCGCCTGAAGGCCAGCGCCGGGACCTGGGATCGCTACCGCGGCAGCCTGGACGTCAACACGCCGCTGGACGAGGAGGGGCGCCTGCTGTCGCGCATCAACCTGGCAGTGGAGGACAACGGCAGCTTCCGTGATCACGTCGACAGCCGCCGACAGATCGTCAGCCCCTCGCTTATCTGGCAACTCGACCCTGACACGCGCCTGTTGCTGGATGCCGAGTTCTCGCGCACCGAATCGGTGTTCGACCGGGGCATTCCAGCGGTCAACAATCAGTTGGGTTCAGTGAAGCGCTCGACCTTTCTCGGCGAGCCCAACGACGGCCACATTCGCAACGACAACCAGACCCTTGACCTGGCCCTGGAACGTCACCTGAACGACAACTGGAAACTGCGCCTGGCCAACCACTACACCCAGGGCCATCTGCGCGGCAACAGTTCGGAGCCGTCGCGGGTAGTCGGCCAGACGATCAGCCGTTTCTACCGCGAACGCAATTTCGAGTGGAACGACAACATCACCCAGGCCGAACTGCACGGGCAGTTCGATTTTCTCGGCTGGCAGCACCAGAGCCTGATCGGCCTGGAGTACGAGAACTACCGCAACAGCCAGAAATACCCACAGAGCGCCACGTCGCTCGGCTACGGGCTGGACATCTACCAGCCGGTCTACGGGCAGCCCAAGCCGCCGCTGATCAACCCCAACGACTTCTTCGAACGCACCGAAAGCCAGGCCCTCAACCTGCAAGATCAGATCATCTTCGACGAGCGTTGGCGTGGCCTGCTCGGTGTGCGCCTGGAGCGGGTCGAGCAGACCGCGCTGAACCGCGCCACCGGGGTAAGCAACAGCCAGGTCAAGGAAGTCGCAACACCGCGTGTGGGGCTGCTGTATCAATGGACGCCGGAAGTAGGGGTGTTCGCCAATGCCTCCACCTCGTTCAAACCCAACGCCATCGGCACCCAGGGCCAGGTGTACAAGCCTGAGAAAGGGCTGGGCTATGAGACAGGTCTGAAGCTCGACCTGTTCGACAGTCGGCTGGGTGCGACTGTCGCGTTGTTCAGCATCGACAAGGAAAACGTCGTCACCACCGATGCCTTTGGTGAAAGCATCGCTGCGGGCAAGGCGCGCAGCCAGGGGCTGGACGTGCAGTTCAGCGGGCAGCTCACCGAGGCCGTGCGGGTGATCGGTGCCTATGCCTACATCGATGCCGAGGTCACCAAGGGCGATGCAGCACTGCCCAAGGGCAGCGACCTGTTGGGCATTCCACGGCACAGCGGCAGCCTGATGGTGGTGCACGAGTTCCAGAATGGCTGGCTGCGGGGCTCGGATGTCGGCGCCTCGGCCAACTACGTGGGCGAGCGCTCCGGGCAGGCGGGCGGCGACCTGCGTCTGCCGGCGTACAGCACGCTGGATTTGCTGGCGCACTACAAGGCCAGTGAGCAGTTGAGTTTCGGGGTGAACCTGAACAACGTCTTCGACCGCAAGTACTACGAGCGCGGCTACAACGCGGCGTGGAACATGCCGGGCGAGCCGCGCAACCTGAGTGTGAGCATGAGTCTGTCGCTGTGACCTGAGGGACCGCACAGCGGTCCCAACCTCATCAACCTTGACGCATCCACTCCGGGCAGCGGTCCTCGAACGAATGCCCGGTCGGCACCAGCTGCTCGTCCTCGATCTCATCGAAACACCCCAGCAGCAACGCCACCGTTGGCGCATCGTCAATTGCCCCGATCGAACTGCCGCAGAACCGGCAGAACGCCCGACTGGAATAATCCGAAGAGCGCCAGGTGTCGGGTGCTCCGCCAGCACCCACCCAGCGCACCCGCGCACGATCGAACTCCACCCAGCTCGCCACCAGAGCCCCGGTATGCTGCTGACACCAGCGGCACGAGCAGTGATGGGGATTGCCCGCTGGCCCCTCGGCCTCGAAGCGGATCGCACCGCACAGGCAGCCGCCCTTGTAGGTCTTCATGCTGACGCTCTCTCCTTGAATGACAGGTTGTCGGCCTGCACCCTGGCCGGTTAACGTGGCGGTTTTCCGCACAAGGAAGTGTCCATGAATCCGTCACTGGAACTCAACCGCGCCAACTGGGACGAGCGAGCGCCCTTGCATGCCGCCTCGCCGGGCTATGAAGTCGAATGCTTCGTGCAGTCTGCCACGCATCTTTCCGAAGTCGTACGCTTCGACCTGCCGCGCCTGGGTGATATCCAGGGCCTCAAGACCTTGCACCTGCAATGCCATATCGGCACCGACACCTTGTCGCTCGCGCGTCTGGGCGCGCAGGTCAGCGGGCTGGATTTTTCGCCGGCATCGCTGGCGCAGGCGCGGTTGCTGGCCGAGCGTTGTGGCGTGGAGATCGACTATGTCGAGGCGGACGTCTACCGCGCCAGCGAGGTGCTGCCCAAGGCGAGCTATGACTTGATCTACACCGGGATCGGCGCACTGTGCTGGCTGCCGGACATCCAGCGCTGGGCGCAGAATGTCGCGGCGTTGCTCAAGCCGGGAGGGCGGCTGTTCCTGCGTGAGGGCCATCCGATGCTGTGGACGCTCGACGAAACCCACGCCGATCGCCTGCAGGTCGACTTTCCGTACTTCGAGCACGAGGCCCCGGTCATCTTCCACAGCGACCAGACCTACGTCGAAAGCGAGCATCGCCTGGCGCAGACCGAGACCCATTCCTGGAACCGCGGCCTCGGTGAAATCATCACGGCGCTGCTTGAGCAGGGCATGCAACTGACCGCCCTGGTCGAGCACCGGAGCATCCCGTGGGAGGCGTTGCCCGGGCAGATGGTCAAGGGCGAAGACGGCGAGTGGCGCCTGGCCGAGCGGCCCGAGCGCCTGCCGTTGAGCTACACGTTGCAGGCGCGCAAGGGCTGATCAGGAAAGGAAGCCGCCGTCGACGTTGAGCGCCGTGCCGGTGGTATAGCTCGACGCGTCGCTGGCCAGGTACAGCACCGCGCCGGCCATCTCGCTAGGGTCGGCCACGCGCTTGAGCGGGATTTGCTGCAGGGCGGCGTTGAGGATGGCGTCGTTCTTCACCAGCGCCGAGGCGAACTTGGTGTCGGTCAGGCCCGGCAGCAGGGCATTGCAGCGGATGCCGAATTGCGCGCACTCCTTGGCGAAGACCTTGGTCATGTTGATCACCGCAGCCTTGGTCACCGAGTAGATGCCCTGGAACAAGCCTGGTGTCACGCCATTGATCGACGCCACGTTGATGATGCTGCCACCGCCGTGCTCGCGCATCAGCTTGCCGGCTTCCACCGACATGAAGAAGTAGCCGCGGATGTTCACGTCGACGGTCTTCTGAAAGGCACTGACGTCGGTGTCCAGTACGTTGCAGAACTGCGGGTTGGTGGCGGCATTGTTGACCAGGATATCCAGGCGTCCGAACTGCTCGCGGATGCCGGCGAACACCTGCTGGATCTGTTCCAGCTCACCGATATGGCAGGCCACCGGCGTAGCCTTGCCGCCGGCTGCGATGATGGCGTCGGCGACCTGCTGGCAGCCGTCGAGCTTGCGGCTGGAGACGATCACATGGGCCCCTTGCTGGGCCAGCAGGTGGGCGATGGCTTCGCCGATGCCGCGGCTGGCGCCGGAAACGAAGGCGATCTTGCCGTCAAGGTCGAACAGTTGGGTCTTGGACATGCTGGATTTCCTTGTTGTCGCCGGTTACAGGGTGGATTTGCCGATCAGTTGCAGGCTCATCTGCTCCAGCAGCCGGTTCATGTGGATGAACTGGGCGAAGCGCTTGTCCTGCGTCTGGCCGTGGAAGAAGCGGTAGTAGATCTGCTGCACGATCCCGGCCAGGCGGAACAGGCCGTAGCAGTAGTAGAAGTCGAAGTTGTCGATGCGAATGCCGGCGCGCTCGGCGTAGTAGTCGACGAACTGGCGGCGAGTCAGCATGCCCGGGGCGTTGCTCGGCTGGCGGCGCATCAGTTGCACCGGTGCCGGGTCGTCGGCCTCGATCCAGTAGGCCAGGCTGTTGCCCAGGTCCATCAGCGGGTCACCGATGGTCGCCATCTCCCAGTCCAGTACGCCGATGATGCGCATGGGGTTGCTGGCATCGAGGATGACGTTGTCGAAGCGGTAGTCGTTGTGCACGATGCCCGGGCGCGGGTGGTCGGCGGGCATCTTCTTGCGCAGCCAGGCGATCACCTGTTCCCAGCGCGGCGCATCCGGGGTCAGGGCTTTTTCGTAGCGGCTCGACCAACCTTCGATCTGGCGCTGCACATAGCCTTCGGGCTTGCCCAGGTCAGCCAGGCCGCAGGCGTTGTAGTCGACCTGGTGCAGTTCCACCAGGCGGTCGATGAAGCTCTTGCACAGCGCCTCGGTGCGGCCGGCGTCGAGGTTCAGTTCGGGCGGCAGGTCCGAGCGCAGGATGATGCCCTCGACCCGCTCCATCACGTAGAACTCACCGCCGATCAGCGATTCGTCGGTGCAGTGCACATAGGCCTTGGGGCAGAACGGGAAACCGTCGTTGAGCTGGTTGAGGATGCGGAACTCGCGGCCCATGTCATGGGCCGACTTGGCCTTGTGCCCGAAGGGCGGGCGACGCAGCACGAACTCGCGTTCGGGATAGGCGACCAGGTACGTGAGGTTGGAGGCGCCGCCGGGGAACTGGCTGATGCTCGGAGTGCCTGCGAGGCCCGGGATATGCGCCTTGAGGTAAGGGTCGATGATGGCTGCATCGAGTTCTTCGCCGGGGCGGACCTGGGTGGACTGGTCGGTGAGCGTCATGCGTTTTCCTTATTCTCGGTCGCAAGGATCATTGGCTAATCTAATGGCCAACCTGGGTTGGGACAAGCGTGCCAGACGTCATATCGACGCGGGTGTTGCCGGTCGATCACTGCCCCTGATGAATGGCGGATGCAGGCTGCGGGCAAAAAAAAACCGAAGCCGGTCAGGCCTCGGTTTTCTTCATGCACGTGTTCGCATCACTCAGGACGGGAACAGCTCGCTCAGCTTCATCGACAGCATCATGTCGCCTTCGACGCGCAGCTTGCCGCCCATGAAGGCCTGCATGCCATCGGTCTCGCCACTGACGATGCCTTTGAGGGTTTCGCTGTCCAGAACCAGGGTGCAGTTGGCGTCAGGGTTCTCGCCTTCCTGGATCTCGCAGGTGCCGTCCTTGACGAGCAGGGCGTAGTGCTTGTCTTCGTCGGTGATGTTGAAGCCGAACACCAGGTCCAGGCCGGCGGCGGCGGCAGGGTTGAACTTGGCTTTCATCGCTTCGACTGCTTTAGCTACGTCGCTCATGGTGTATTCCTTGTTGGGTGAAAGTCGCGTGCACGGGGCACAACAGGCCGGGCTCATCGATAGGTGAGAAGCTCCGGCATCCGCAACAGCTGCACGTGGGCCTGGCTGTTGAAGGAGGTCAATGCCACGTCGCGGCCACGGAACTTCAGTTGGCTGAGCGACGTGTTGATGATCTGCCAGTTCAGCGCGAACGCCTGGGCTGGGGTGATTCCGGTGACCTGGTGGAGCAGGGCGGCGATGCTGCCGCCGGAGGTGAAGATGGCAATGTTGTCGCGGCTTGACGCTTGCGCCAGGACGCGTTGCAGGCCGGCATCAACGCGCGCGGTGAACGCGGCCCAGGTCTCCAGGCCATCGTGAGCCTCGTGCTCGCCGTCATGCCAGCGCTGCACCATCAGCGCGAACAGGCGCTGGAACTCGCTGCGATTCTGCGCAGCATTGCGCAGCACGTGCAGCGCTTCGGGCTCGTGCGGCAGCAGGGCAGGAAGCAGGGCGCGGATCACACCGTCGGCATCGAACTCGTTGAAGGCTGCGTCGGTCTCTATGGCCGGGATCGCGTAGCCAGCAGCGGCCATTGCGTCGAGTGTCAGTCGTGCGGTGTCCTGCTGGCGCCGCAGGTCGCCGGCCAGGCAGCGGTCCAGGCGCATGTCCAGTTGGGCCAGGTGCTCCCCCAATGCCTGACTCTGGCGCACACCCAGCGGCGACAGGACATCGTAGTCGTCGGCGCCGAAGGAGGCTTGGCCATGTCGGATCAGGTAGATATTGCCCACTGGAATGTCCGGCCGGGATGGAGGTTGCTGCGAGGTTAGGATGCGCCAGAGAGGCTGTCAATGAAAAAACATACAAGCGTTTGAAAAGGTTGTTTGAACTGTGTTGCCAGCATTTTCCCATGCTGGCAGCCGCCCAGGCGCACCGGTATGCTTGCATCAGTTACGCGTCGTGCAGGCGCAGGTCTATTAAGGAGTCAATGTGGAGTTTCTTGCCGAATACGCAAGCTTTCTCGCCAAAACCGCCACTGTGGTGATCGCCATCCTGGTCATCCTTTCCGGTATCGCCAACCTGCGGGGCAAGGGTCGACGCAAACCCGGCGGGCAATTGCAGGTTACCCGGCTGAACACCTTCTACAAGGAGCTGCGCGAGCGCCTGGAAGCCGGTCTGCTCGACAAGGCCGAGCTCAAGGCCCTGCGCAAGCAGCAGGCCAAGACGGAAAAACAGAAGAAGAAAGGCAAGGCCAAGCCCGAGGAAAAGGGTCGGGTCTTCGTGCTGGACTTCGACGGCGACATCAAGGCCTCCGCCACCGAGAGCCTGCGCAACGAAATCACTGCGCTGCTCACCCTCGCTACCCCACGTGACGAAGTGGTGCTGCGCCTCGAGAGCGGTGGCGGGCTGGTGCACAGCTACGGCCTGGCCGCCTCGCAGTTGGCGCGTATCCGCCAGGCCGGCATTCCGCTGACCGTGTGCATCGACAAGGTCGCGGCCAGCGGCGGCTACATGATGGCCTGTATCGGCGAGAAGATCGTCAGTGCGCCGTTCGCTGTGCTTGGCTCGATCGGCGTGGTCGCGCAGTTGCCCAACGTCAACCGCCTGCTGAAAAAGCACGACGTTGACTTCGAAGTCTTCACGGCCGGCGAATACAAGCGCACCGTGACCGTATTTGGCGAGAACACCGAGAAAGGCCGGGAGAAGTTTCAGGAAGACCTGGATATCACCCACCAGCTGTTCAAGGACTTCGTCGCCCGCTACCGCCCGCAACTGCACATCGACGAAGTCGCCACCGGTGAAGTGTGGCTGGGCATTGCCGCACTCAACCGCAAGCTGGTGGACGAGCTGCGCACCAGCGACGAGTACCTGAGTGATCGCGCCAATGACGCCAATCTGTTCCACGTCCGCTATGCCGAGCGTAAATCCCTGCAGGAGCGCATTGGCGTGGCCGCTAGCGGTGCCGTGGAGAACACTTTGGTAGGGCTCTGGAGCAAGCTTGGCCGCTTGCGCTAACACCTTGAACCCCTTGAAGATTTTTTTCTTCAAGGGGGTTGCAAGGTGAGGGGAATGCCGACATAATGGCGTCCATCGAAACGCAGCTCACTTGAAAAAGTCGAGCAGTTTCAAGGAGATAGCGAAAGCTGACTCCGAACTTTGAGGCCGAGTAGCAAAGTGGTTATGCTCCGGATTGCAAATCCGTCTACGCCGGTTCGATTCCGACCTCGGCCTCCACCATTCGAAAACCCCGCAGATTAACGTCTGCGGGGTTTTTCTTTATGGGCCCAAAAAGCCAAGAGTTCCGAAACAAAAGGCATGGGGCATGCGCTACACCGGACCCGCAACAGAAGGCCATATCGCGGCAGTTGAAAAAGTTTGTGAGAGAGGGAGATTGCGTCAGACCATGACTGCTGCCATGGCGTGGGGGCGGCAGCGCGCCCTGGACTGGATCACCGAGAGCTTTTCGCCTGCGCCTACCGGCCTTGAAGTTAAACCCTCTGGACGCAGGCCTTCACGTACTTCCAGATAAGGATGCTGGAAAACGGAACGCTCTTGAAAAGCCATCGGTCGTATCTCCATCGGAGGCGCATTTGAGGCGCACAATTGGAGAAAATGATGAGCCTTCAGTCCATAAGCCATAACCTGTACGAGCACACCTACCTTGGGTATCAGGCATCTATCTACGTGCTGTGGGAGGCTAGCCTTGATTTTCCCACTGGGATGCTGGTTGAAGTAGGGAGACCAGGCACTACGGCGCGCACCATGCGTGTGAATCGCCCATTCTCCTCCCCGTTTGAAGCAGTTATCGAAGGAAAGGTAATGGTCGAACAGTACGTGCAGAGTCAGAACGGCTGAGCATGATTGACGCGCACAGCTTTCAGGCCGCTGCTTTGGGTCGAACCGCATTCAGGTGAAAGCCGTTTGCTGTCGCATCCAGCTCTCTCAGGTCCGCTAGATGGCATTACCAACCCTCGAGCCTCGAAGGCTCGGGGTTGGGCTGCGCTGAATGCCTTCTGCTACAAGCAGGTCAAACTAAGAAAGTCGTTCGACCAATGGCAGTGCATTTACCTGTGGTCGAGCGAAGAGAAATCCTTGCATCAAATCAATCCCCAATGCTGCCAATGCTTGGCACTCTGCATCTGTCTCGATCCCCTCGGCGATCAGCGTGATGCCCAGCCGTTCGGCTACCAGAACGATACCTGCGACGATGGCTTGCCGAACCGGATCCTGGCTTATTCTCCGCGTGAGTGCCATATCCAGCTTCAGTACGTCTGGCTGAAATTCTGCGAGGAGATTCAAGCCTGAGTAACCCGAGCCGAAGTCATCTATCGCAGTGGTGAAGCCCTGTCGGCCGTATTCCTTGAAGATTGCTTTCAAGTGCTCGGTATCGTCGATCCGCTCACCTTCGGTCACTTCGAACATGAGCTGATTGGCAGGGAAATCGAATGTCCGGGTGGCTTCCAGGGTAGCTCGGATACAGGTACTGGCACGGTAGACGGCGTTGGGCAGAAAGTTGATGCTCAATTTACAGTCCGCATGCCGTCCCAGTCCTAGTGCTGCCGCTTGCTCGATGGCCTTCACTCGGCAGGCCTGATCGAAACGGTACATATTATCGGGCGACACCTTGGCCAGGATTTGCGCAGCGCTTTCACCGCTTGGACCGCGAACCAATGCCTCATAGGCAAACGGCCTACCTGAAGGAACGTGAATGATGGGCTGGAAGGCCATCGTAATGTCGAAACCCAGGCTCGCAAGGTCGCGACATTGGGAGCAGCCAATCGCTAGAAAGGGCTGGGGGAAAACGGGCTTGCTCATGGGTTATCGCCGAGGTGCGTGAGTACGATGTTGAGAGCGCTTGAATCCACGGCAAGTTCCAATTTGTACCCACTCGCCCTGGCTCAGGGGCAGTCTGCCGTGAGGCTCAGCCTGTAGACGCGTCCACCTGGCGTTAGGGCGAAATGTGTTCTAACGGCGTCGGACCTTCGGGAGTTTATTTGTGGGCTAGAAACCTGTTTCTTATACATGGTCGTCGCTGGCGTACAAGATTCAGGGCCGCCTGTCAGACTGCGACGGATTTTGACGCCTATTTTATGAATGTCGCCGGAGGCAGCGCTAATGTGGGTACGTCACCTACATAAACGCGTATGTCGAAGGAGGCCGACATGATTATCAGAGGAGAGGTGTTTTGGGGCTGGGCCGACCCGACCCTGCATCACCGCGATCACGTAGAGGCGCTGGATGACGGAACCGTGATCGATGTTCAGGCGAGGCTATCTCGAATAGGGGGCACGCAACTGTTCATCGGCGTTTACTCGTCTTCAGGCGCCAGGCTTCTTGAAGAGGCCTACGATGAACGTCCTGGAGAGTCGATGACCCGCGCTCTTGCATGGGGTGTGGGACGCGCCAGAAGGATTGCGATGGAGGGTGCGCCCAGGAAGATTGCAGCCAGAGCATGACCCTTGAGGTTAACCACGAAGCCCAGCTCCGTGCTGGGCTTTTTGCATCTGGCGACACTACGCCCCCCACAGTGCTCTCTCAAAGGGGAGAGACATGAAATACTGCGCGCATTGCTAGGCTCTGTATGAAAAACCTTGATACTCGGTGAT
>NZ_JBNFMU010000099.1:0-44561 GCF_049942315.1 Pseudomonas wayambapalatensis | reverse complement strand
AGCCGGTGCCCGACACCGCGGTGTCCTTTTCGCGGGCAAGCCCGCTCCCACAGGAGCTGGGCTGGTTTAAGACTTTGAACAAGACAGTGGCAGGTACAGCGCTGACTCTGGGCTCAACGCTGTACCTGTAGGAGCGGGCTTGCCCGCGAACACCGGCAAAGCCGGTGCCATATCCACTGATGTATCTGTGGGAGCGGGCTCGTCCCGCGATCACCGGCATAGCCGGTGCCATATCCACTGATGTATCTGTGGGAGCGGGCTCGTCCCGCGAACACCGGCAAAGCCGGTGCCATATCCACTGATGTATCTGTGGGAGCGGGCTCGTCCCGCGATCACCGGCATAGCCGGTGCCATCCCCCAGCCACCCAGGAGCGTTCACCCCAGCCAAACGCAGGCTTACACAAAAGCAGATTCTCGAAACACGCCCGATTGGGCCATCGTACCCTTGGCAACGCTTCCCTGCTGACCCCTTCCAACAACAATAAAAGGTGACACCGATGTTGAAGCTGACCCAGGCGCTGTTGTGCGCCGCCGCCGTGTCCATGGCCGGGCTCGCCCAGGCTGCCGATCCTGTGATCATCAAGTTCGCCCACGTGGTGGCCGACAGCACGCCCAAGGGCCAGGGCGCGCTGATGTTCCAGAAACTGGTCGAGGCCGACCCGCAGCTCAAGGGCAAGGTCAAGGTCGAGGTCTACCCCAACTCCTCGCTGTTCGGCGACGGCAAGGAGATGGAAGCCCTTCTGCTGGGTGACGTGCAGATGCTCGCGCCTTCGCTGGCCAAGTTCGAGCACTACAACAAGCAGGTGCAACTGTTCGACCTGCCGTTCCTGTTCAACGACCTCGCTGCCGTCGACCGCTTCCAGCAAGGCCCGCAGGGCAAGGCGCTGCTGACCTCGATGGAAGACAAGGGCATACGTGGCCTGGCCTACTGGCACAACGGCCTCAAGCAACTGTCGGCGAACAAGAAGGTGATCCTGCCCAAGGATGCCCGCGGCCTGAAGTTCCGCGTGCAGGCCTCCAGTGTGCTCGAAGAGCAGTTCAAGGCCATTCGCGCCAACCCGCGCAAGATGAGCTTCGCCGAGGTCTACCAAGGCCTGCAGACCGGCACCGTCAACGGCACCGAGAACACCTGGTCGAACTACGAAAGCCAGAAGGTCAACGAAGTCCAGCCGTTCTTCACCGAGACCAACCACGGCCTGATCGACTACATGGTGATCACCAACGCCAAGTTCTGGAACAGCCTGCCTGAAGATGTGCGCAGCGAGCTGCAGACGATCATGGACAAGGTCACCGTCGAGGTGAACAAGCAGGCCGAGGAGCTCAACCAGGCCTCGCGCCAGAAGATCATCGACGCCAAGACCAGCGAGATCGACCCGCTGACGCCCGAGCAGCGCGCCCAGTGGCGTGAAGCCATGCGCCCGGTGTGGGACAAGTTCTCCGACCAGATCGGCGCCGACCTGATCAAGGCTGCCGACGACGCCAACAAGCCGTCCTGATCGCTTCCATCGCCCATGGCCACCTGCAGCGCAGGTGGCCCGGCTTCCTTCTGTCCGGAGAATGCCCATGCACAGGATCAGACGCGTCTGGGAGCACTTCGAGGAGGGCATGATCGCCTTCCTCCTGGCGGCCATGACCTTGATCACCTTCATCTACGTGGCGCTGAACAACCTCTACACCCTGTTCTACACCCTCAGCGACCACTGGAGCTTCGCCAGCGAGCTGCTGCTCGACATCGGCGACCACTTGATGGGCTACGCCCAGGAAATGACCTGGAGCATCGCCCTGACCAAGGCGCTGTTCGGCTGGCTGATCTTCTTCGGCATCGCCTACGGCGTGCGTACCGCCGGCCACCTCGGCGTCGACGTGCTGGTGCGGCGCACACGCAAGCCGGTGCAACGCATCCTGGCGATGATCGCCTGCGCCTGCTGCCTGGCCTATGCCGGGTTGTTCCTGGTCGCCAGCATCAAGTGGGTGAATGCTGTGTTCGTCGCCGGCATCGGCGCCGAAGACCTCGACCGCTACGGCATCAAGATCGGTCACATCGCGCTGATCGTGCCGTTCGGCTTCGCCCTGATCATCGTGCGCTACCTGGAAATCCTCTACCGCATCTTCACCCACCGCCAGACCGGTCTAGGCCTGGCGGATGAAGCCGCAGAGGCGAGCAAACTGGCCAACCCGGGCGAGGAGTCACACTGATGACCGTTATCTGCCTGTTCCTGCTGCTGTTCGTGTTCATGTTCCTCGGCGTGCCGATCGCCATTTCCCTTGGCCTGTCGGGCGCGGTGTCGATCCTGCTGTTCAGCCAGGACTCGCTCAGCTCGCTGGCGATCAAGCTGTTCGAGACCTCCGACAGCTACACCTTCCTGGCGATCCCGTTCTTCCTGCTCTCGGGCGCGTTCATGACCACCGGCGGCGTTGCCCAGCGCCTGATCGATTTCGCCAACGCCTGCGTCGGCCACATTCGCGGCGGCCTGGCCATTGCCGCAGTGCTGGCGTGCATGCTGTTCGCCGCGCTGTCCGGCTCCTCGCCCGCGACCGTCGCCGCCGTCGGCTCCATCGCCGTGGCCGGCATGGTGCGCTCGGGCTATCCGAAGGAGTTCGGCGCCGGGATCATCTGCAACGCCGGCACCCTTGGCATCCTCATTCCGCCGTCTATCGTCATGGTGGTGTACTCGGCCGCCACCGAAACCTCGGTGGGCAAGCTGTTCATGGCCGGTGTGATACCCGGGATCCTGCTCGGCCTCGCCTTGATGGTGACCATCTACATCGTCGCCCGCGTCAAGAAACTCCCCGCCCAGCCGCGTGCCAGCTTCGCCGAATGGCTGCGCACCGCCCGCCGCGCGTTCTGGGGGCTGTTGCTGCTGGTGATCATCCTCGGTGGTATCTACAGCGGCATGTTCACCCCGACCGAAGCGGCCGCGGTGGCGGCGGTGTACTCGGCGTTCATCGCGCTGTTCGTCTACAAGGACATGCGCCTGCGCGACTGCCCCAAGGTGCTGCTCGAGTCCGGGCGCCTGACCATCATGCTGCTGTTCATCATCGCCAACGCCATGCTCTTCGCCCACGTGCTGACCACCGAGCAGATTCCCCAGCAGATCACCCAGTGGGTGCTCTCCGAAGGCCTGACGCCGATCGGCTTCCTGATCATGGTCAACGTGGTGCTGCTGGTGGCGGGGAGCTTCATGGAGCCTTCGGCGATCATCCTGATCCTGGCGCCGATCTTCTTCCCGATCGCGATGAAGCTGGGCATCGACCCGATCCACCTGGGGATCGTGATGGTGGTGAACATGGAGATCGGCCTGGTGCATCCGCCGGTGGGGCTGAACCTGTTCGTGACCAGTGCGGTGACTGGATTGACGCTGGGGCAGACGATTCGTGCGGCGCTGCCGTGGTTGTCGATTCTGTTGCTGTTCCTGGTGCTGGTGACCTATGTGCCGTTTATTTCGCTGGCGTTGCCGGAGTGGTTGGGGATGCCGTAGGGGCGGTTGGCATTTCGGACCAGAAGGCGCTGACGATGATCGTCAGCGCCTTCTGGTCGCAGCACTCAGGAGCCTTTGATCTTGGCGAATCCATGGGTGACGGAGGTCAAACGCATACTCACGTCGGATGCTTCCACGGAGCCTTCGTAGACCGCTCGATGGATACCGGCGCCGGAATACTTCACAAAGGTGTCGCCATCAGCACGGGCAGCGTGCAGCTCCTTGCCGTCTTTGTCATAGATACGCACGCAGCTGTAGCTCCGGGAAGGAGAGTAGCAATCCAGCTCTAGTTCGTTTGTGGGGTTGGCGAAGGTCAGTTCAATGGAAGCATGAGCCCCGAAACGTACGGCTGTTCCGCGGACAGAGATGATGTTCCCGTTGATGCCTGCGTGCACGCTGAATTCGACGCTGTCGTCGTTGGAACTCAGCTTGAGCGTGTATCCCTGCCTTTGCACTTCACCTTTGAGTCCACTATCGGGTTTCAGATCCTTAAAATAATCAGTTAAGTTGGATATTTGGGAGTCCTTATGAGGCTCATTCATCTTGGTCATCGTCTGCTCCTGAAGGGCGAACCCCTGAGTTTCGGTTGGGATAACGACGAACGCATGAGGGCTGGCTGTATTCCAGGCTAAACAAGAAGGAGACCTACCCGCCCATACAGGCTCGGGGTTCATGTTGGGTGAGGAATAACAGGGTCGGCAACTGGCAGACTTGTCAGTTGCCGGTTGCCTGTAGGGCTTCTATGTTCAGCGATTTTGTCTGCATTTGGCTTGAGTCGGCTGCGAGTACTCACAAAGCCAGCACCCTGTGCCGGCAGGGCAGGAGCATTCAGTCATACAGCCACGGCTTGAGCTCGGCCAGGTTGCTGATGACCACCTGTTGTACCAATTCACTCCGTGGCTGTCATCCTGCTGCTGTTGCTGGTGCTGATGACCTACGTGCCTTTCTTTTTGCCGGCGCGCCCTGCGCCGGGTCGGATAATCGACCGATATCGGTGCGGAATGCTGCGCAGCAGAATCTTGGGTTCCTACTGACACTCAGGCACTGAACGCATGCAGCAACTGACTGATCACACTTACGATTTCATCGTCTGTGGCGCCGGCACCTCGGGGTGCGTGGTCGCCGCCCGCCTTGCCGACCAGCCCGGCGCCCGGGTCCTGCTGATCGAAGCCGGCAGTGCCTACACCGGCCCGCAGGTCACCGACCCCGCGCAATGGCCGGCGAACCTCGGTTCCGAGCGCGACTGGGGTTTCGAGGCGCAACCCAACCCCGCCTTGAACGGCCGCCGCATGGCGTTGAACATGGGCAAGGGCCTCGGTGGCGGCTCCAGCATCAACGTGATGGTGTGGGCGCGCGGGCACCGCACCGACTGGGACCACTTCGCCGAGGAAAGCGGCGATCCTGGCTGGGGCTACGAATCGGTGCTCGGCTACTACCGCCGCATCGAAAACTGGCAAGGCCACCCCGATCCCCTGCGCCGCGGCTCGACCGGACCCGTGCACGTCGCCCAACCTCGCGCGCCCCAGGCCCTCGCCTTGGCCACCCTGGAGGCCGCCAGCCAACTGGGCATCCCCCATTTCGACAGCCCCAACGGCGAGATGATGGAAGGCCCCGGCGGCGTCGCCATCGCTGACCTGCGCATCAAGGAAGGCAAGCGTGACTCGGTGTACGACGCTTATATCGTGCCGCGGCTGCACAACCCGAACCTGCACATCCTCACGCAGGCGCTGGTGGCTCGCGTGTTGTTCGATGGCCGTAAGGCGAGAGGTGTCGAGGTCGTGGTCGAAGGCCAACTGCAGCGTTTCTACGTGACGGGTGAAGTGATCCTGTCGATGGGCGCGGTGAACACCCCCAAGGTGTTGATGCAGTCCGGCATCGGCCCGGAAGCCGAGTTACGTGCGCACGGCATCCCATTGCTCAACGTATTGCCAGGCGTGGGGCAGAACCACCAGGACCACGTCGCCTTCGGCTGCACTTGGGCGTACTCGCAGCCGCAGCCAGTCGGCGGCGGAGGCTGCGAGGCGACCCTGTACTGGAAGAGCGACTCCCGCCTGGACGCGCCGGACTTGCTGCACTGCCAACTGGAATTCGCCGTACCTTCCCCCCCCGAGGTCGGCATTGCCCCGCCGGCGCAGGGGTGGACGATGTTCGCCGGCTTGGCCAGGCCCGTCAGCCGCGGGCAGTTGCGGCTGTCGGGCGCTGGTGTGCTGGACAGGATGCTGATCGAGCCGAACACCTTGAGTGCGCCTGAGGACATGGCCGCCGCGTTGGCTTCGGTCGAGTTGTGCAGGGAGTTGGGGAACCATCGGGCGTTTGCCGGGTTGGTGAGCGGGGAGGTGGTGCCTGGGCCGCAGGATAGGCAGGGGATGGAGCGGTTCTTGCGCAACTCGGCGGTGAGTTTTTGGCATCAGTGCGGGACGGCGAAGATGGGCCAGGATGAGATGGCAGTGGTGGATCGCGCGTTGAGGGTTTATGGGGTGAGCGGGTTGCGAGTGGTGGATGCTTCGGTGATGCCGCGGATCACGGTGGGGAATACGATGGCGGCTTGTGTGGTGATTGGGGAGCGCGGGGCGGACCTTTTGGTGGGCAGTCGAGCGGTGTTGTAAGGGGGCTGCTGATACGCAGCTTTCGAGGGGACGGGGGGCGTGCGCTGTTGGCATTCTGTGTCGGCACGCGCGGACATTCAGTCTTCCAGCCACGTCTTGAACGCGGCCAGGTTGCTGATGGCCAACTGCCGTGGCAATTCAACCCGTGGCTGCCGGGACTGGATCTGTGAAGTTCACCGATCGTTGCGTAGCGACGGTGAATGAGCCGTCAGTTCCGCCAGAGACTGTGGCGCTACCGCATTCGTCAGAGCATGAGCCGCCGAGGGAACTGTCGGGATAATGCACCGATGGAGCGTGTACTTCGCAGTTTGAAATCAGAGTGGATACCGAGCACGGGCTACCTGACCGGGCAACAAGTTCAACGAGACATTGGCCAATACCTGATGAGCCACTACAACTGGATCCGACCTCATCAGTTCAACGATGGACTGGCTCCGGCGAAAGCTGAAGAAAAACTCAAAACCGTGTCCGGGATGAGTTGACCACTACATGGAGACCTCACAGATGAATAGACTGCTGCCATAAGGTCGCAAGGTTCACCAATGAGTTCTTCAACCATCAGATTTTTGGCGTCAATCTATTTTTGTCTGAGACTACCGAAAGGTGGCTCTACCCCACACAAAGCCGGGCTTTTTAGCAGCCCTAAGCCGCCCATTTCCGGCTGATGAGCAATGTTTTCATAGTTTCCTCCCTGCGTATTCACCTTGTACAAATAAGAGGAATGCGCAAGCATAGCTACAGCAGACCCCAATCAAAGGTTCACATGTGGTAAAATTTTTTTTTAGACTTGAGGCGGTAAGTTAAAATCTTACTTACAATATGATCTTGATCTCGACGGGCCCAGCTAATTCGCTGTAGACCCGCTTCTCGCATAAGTTTTCTTATTAGCAAGGATGCCTCAAGTACAGCACCATTAGGGAAGCAAAAGTCAATAACCCAGGGGCGATCACCTTCATTCCACTCAGAAGGATGAAGTAAGAAATTGGGATCTGTTAATAGGCGTTGTTCAGTGTCAGGAGCAAGGCATGCCCATAGGATATAACCTTTCGGGTTCGAGGAACTATCGAATAAAATAAACAACTGCTGATGTTCTATTGCTGGGGAAATCCAGAATCCAAGAGTACGGATCTGGAAGCTCGCTGACCGGCTGCAGTTAGACATAATCATGCATACGTAGCCCACCGCCTCGGCTCGGCTCTGGACGTAGATATTCTTACATCTAGGAAAAAGTTTATAACTATATTCCATGTAGCTCCCTCCTTGCATCGCCATAAAACTCCAGTGCCTCGCTAATCACGTCGCACCTTTGAGAGTTCTCTAATAGCTCTTTTGTCGAGAGCTCCGAAACGGAGCCCCCATCAAATATAAATTTACTCTTTGTAGGATTAAACCAAATGTTAAAGCGCGAGGAAAACCAGAACGGTATCAATAAGGAGTCTTCATTATTAAGGTTTAATTTTGCCGCAAGTACAGCATGCTTCGTCAATTGCTCGCAAGGCATTGGCAAAACATTAAGAGTATCAACGTTTAAATTTTTTATCAGGCTCTCAAGATCAATCAATACGCTAGATATTCGATTAAGCCTTATCACATTTATCTTAACAGAAAGCATGAAGCTCTCAAAGTCAATACCAAAGCCCTCAGCAACGCGAAAAGCAGCGCCCATTAACTCGCTGTAACTCAAAGTTAATTTTTCGATGAGCTCTACGTCTTTGCCGGTCGATGAGAGCTCCGAAAAACCTTCTTGCAAAGCATAAGCTCTGTATAGCGCACCGAAAACCATTGAGGAACAAAATTCATAACCTGACCATGTATTCCCATATTCGATGCGCACAAGTGAAAATTTCTCGAATTTTAGTATTTCTTGAAGCTTGGTAGAAAATAATTCAAGCTCTGGAGACCCTAATAACTGCAAAAGTAAAGAGAAGGGTATGCCCGTCCTTGCAACTTGGTATAGATTAAGGAATCTATTATAATCATAAAAAAATTTTTTAATTACGACATCATGCATTTGCCTAGCGTCCTCGCTGGCGATTACTCCATACCTCCCTAAGTAAAAGCAGATATCTAGCAGAGCTCGCAAGGCAGGGATGTATTCGTTTTCAAAGTTATCTATGCTTAGCTTGTCATCTTTTATTTCATTGGTAAAAAAACGGGTGCCGCTCAAATCCAGCCAAGAACCATCAAGAGAAATATTAGATGCGCTAACATTGTAATGCGCTATAAACTTCGCACGCGCCGCAGCAAATTGCCTAGCATAACGTTCGACCAGTTCGGATAGACCAAGATTCAGTAAACTTAATATGCTCTGCTCGCCATCTGGATCCGTAGGGATAGGAAGGAACTCATGGACTCTATGAATGGCTTTTTTTACACGCATGGCATCCTCACCAATTGGAGAGAATTTTTTTTGCTTGTAGTATAATGATCTAATAAAGTGCGCAGGGCGAACAGCAGGCAAGCGAACTAATAATCCTCTTTTTATTTCTTTCTGGTCGGCATTAAATCTCAATCCAGTATCCATAATCGCAACAGTGCGAATAGCTCCAAAGGGTAGTGCAGCGTTTATAATTTCTGCCCATATTGTTTCATGGATTGCAGTTTCTAAAGCGAGATTTCCATCCGAATGGCCAGAATCTAAGTCGCATCCAACTAAATGATTGGCGCCCAACCCTTTTAACTGCCATTCCCCATCAAATCCGCAACGCCCCCCGCCACCGTTACTCAATATTCCGTCGCCACCATACCTTTCCGCAAAAAAACACTTAACCTCATCACTCTCTTTATCTTCATCATGGCTTACTATGAAAGCATAGTTATTTACAATATGAGTCCACTCCCTCCCATTTGCCACCTCACGATTTAAGTAAACAACCGCACAACTCTCAATTTTTTTCGTTAAAAATCTTTCTAGCACCTCTGGGAGATCAGAAAGCTGTTTAGTCTTAACCTGGGATTTGGGATCTTTGTTAAGCATTACTGAGGTCAACCCAACTATAACCATTCAATTGAACTATAATGCTAAAAAATAACAAGTCCACCCTACAGATGTAGGGGTTACTTGATCATGCGTCTATGTAATAATATTCATGCTTCGCGGTGTTACAACATGCCACATAAAAATAATGCTCTCTTTATAATTTAATTCATCGCGCTGGGTTACATAGCTTTTACGAGGAAGAAAAGATGCGTGAACTAACACAGAAAGAAGCCGAAGAAATTTTCGGAGCTGCCGGAGTCCCCGGCGCAATTGCTGGTGGTATTTATGGTGGCGCCGGCTACATAGGAGGCGTCACAGGAGGCGGGAACTTTAAGACGACTGAGTTCATTGCGTCAGTAGGCAGTGGTGCACTTCTTGGTGCTATGGGGCCGGCTGCTAGTTTGTTACGCACGGGCGCTAACACAGTTGGATCATTTGGTACAGGAGTGATCCTGGGCAACACTGGGCGATTAGGCGGCGGCTCATAAGCTCGCTGCCAGCGGAGGTCGCTATAGGAATGTAGCGATCTCAAATTTAAAGACTCGCTGGCGAATACATCCCATTACAGGCATGTATTGGTGATAAGTGCCAGCCTCAAAAGGTACGGTAATGTAATGATAATTATCTTCTCATTGCTCATAGCATTGGTATTCATGGTAGTAATAGAATGCTCAATAAGAATTTTTGGAAGAAAATTTGAGGAACTTATTAAAGGGAAGTGGTTTCTGCCAATTGCAGTGGCGCCAATTACTCTAGCAAGCCTGTTCTTGGCGAAAAAATTGATTGAGACCTTAGGGCTAAACTGATTTTTTAATATTTATTTTTCGCTACGCGTTCCATTCCCCTTGATCATCTCAGGCAATGGCATACTGGTCGACCAATACATGCCCCATGCGGCTAGTTACATTAAGCTTCTGAAAACGGAGAGCAAATGATCTCTGGTAGTATGGACGCTGGTGCCGAGGAGGCGAGCACCTCACCCGGAGTCTGCTGTTGACACAACGACTCGTTGAGGTAAATAACTTCACAGCCCTCGATAAATACTACGTCAAAAGGAACGAATACTTCGTGCAGCTCATTGAGTTGAACCGCTTTATTTTCTAAGGCGTTCATTTTGGAAAGCGTAGATTCGACAGTGATGGGCAGGTGGTGCCGGGCTGGCCAGTTAGAATGTCGCGCTGGAGCGGCAGCCACTGTTTATACCCTGCAGCCATGCCGAATTGACACCCTACAGGTGTAGGGTAGCCTGAGCTTCAATGGCGTGGATAATCAAGCGTTGTGTGCATCCAGTTTCGATGTTTCGATAAGAATTGCTAGTTCAATACGACTGCTGACATTCAATTTCCTGAACACCGAAGATAAATGGTCTCTAACGGTGTGCTGGCTGATACCCAACTTTCGTGCGATTTCTTTGTTGGTCAATCCTTTTGATAAATAATGAATTACGTCATGTTCTCGTTCCGTGATGTTCAACGCATTTCCCCTGGTTTGCAGTTGCCGACTGGTAGTTGGCAGAAATCGAGTGGCCGTATGTGCTGCCCTGCTCATTGCCATGGTGAAACGAGGGGGCTGTGTCAAAAATTTAGCGCTAAGGCCATTTATTTTTTTACCGTTGATTTTAAGTTATTGATTTTAATTATAATTATTGATTTTTACGGGGTTGTGGCGCCCGACCAAACAAAGGATGACTAGGTGACAGGTAAGACCCCCTTGTTTCGACACGAAGCGCTGGCCGCGCGACAGCGCAACTGGCTGGGTGACATCGTATTGGTCAGGCCCGTTTCCTTCACCGTGATGGCACTCGTGGCCTTAGCGCTCGCGGCGGTGGTCGTGAGTTTTTTCTTCTACGGCAGCTATACCCGGCGCAGCACAGTCCCTGGCCAACTGGTGCCGTCATCCGGACAGTTGAAAATTCACGCACCGCAGTACGGTGTCGTTCTGGAGCGTTTCGTCGAAGAGGGGCAATTGGTAGAACGAGGTGCTCGGTTGTTGCTGATTTCCAGTGAGCGTTCGATTGACTCAGGGCCTGTCCAGGAAGAGGTCAGTGACCAGCTCCAGCGCCAGCGTCATTCCCTGGAGGACGAACTGCGCAAGCAGAAGCAACTGCAAGTCGAAGCGCGGCTGAGTCTCGATAGCAAGCTGCAAAGCTTGTCTGTGGAGCTGGACACGCTGGCCCAGCAAATCGCCAGTCAGCAGCGGCTTGTCCAACTGGCCAGTAATGCTGCGGAGCGTTACCAGGGGCTCATGGACAAGGGGTACATCTCCATGGACCAGTTGCAGCAGCGGCAGGCAGAGCTTCTTGGTCAGCGCCGGAGCCTTCAGGGGTTGATGCGCGAGTCCACAGCGCTCAAGCAGCAGTTGGTCGAGCGCCAGCACGAGCGGGCCGGGCTGGGCGCGTTGCATGGCAATCAATTGGCCAGCATTGGCCGCTCATTGTCGTCGGTGCAGCAGGCGCTGATCGAGAGCGAAGCTAAGCGCTCACTGGTCATCACGGCGCCGCAGCAAGGCGTGGCCACCTCAATTCTGGCCGAGCCAGGGCAGGTAGTGGACAGTTCGCGATCACTGATGAGCCTGGTGCCGGCGGATGCCAATCTGCAAGCAGAATTGTATGTCCCCAGCAAGGCCATCGGCTTTATCCGGGCGGGCGATGCCGTGTCGCTGCGCTACCAGGCTTATCCCTACCAGAAGTTCGGCCAGCACTATGGTCGGGTGATTTCAGTATCCAGAGCGACGCTTTCGGCTGCCGAGCTTGCCTACGTGGTAGGGACCGTGCCGGGCTTGGGAGGGGGAGGCGAACAGATCTATCGCATCCGCGTGAAGATACAGGAACAGGCGGTGCTGGCTTACGGTGAGTCCCGGCCCTTGCAGGCGGGGATGCTTCTCGAGGCGGATATCCTGCAGGAAACCCGGCATTTGTACGAGTGGGTGCTCGAACCGCTTTACAGCCTCACCGGCAAGCTTTAGGAATGCATGCATGAACTACATCGATGCCATTACGCCGACACTGGGGCGCCGTCTACCGCTGATCCTGCAGACCGAGGCCACCGAGTGCGGGCTTGCCTGCCTGGCCATGATCGCTGGACTGCACGGCCACCATACGACCCTGATGGAACTCCGCCGACAGTTCAGCGTCTCGCTCAAAGGCATCACTCTCAGGCAACTGATGCAGACTGCGCAGAGCCTTGATCTCGGTACCCGAGCGGTAAGGCTAGAGCTAACCGATCTTAACAAGCTCAAGTTGCCCTGTGTGCTGCACTGGAACTTCAACCACTTCGTGGTGCTCAAGGCGGTCAACGGGCAGCGCCTGACGTTACATGATCCCGCGCAGGGGGTGCGGCAACTAAGCCTGGCCCAGGCCAGCGATAGTTTTACCGGCGTCGCATTGGAGGTCTGGCCCGAGCAGGACTTCGAACAGCAGGCTGCCAAGCCTCAGCTCGGCTTGACGAAAATGCTGGGGCGCGTCAGCGGACTGTATCGTGGGCTCCTCCAGGTATTGCTGCTGGCGCTGGCGCTGGAAGTTTTCTCGCTAGTCAGCCCGTTCCTGTTGCAGTGGACTCTCGACAACGTGCTGGTTACCCAGGATCGCGACCTGCTGATCACGCTGATGATCGGCTTCGGCCTGTTGCTGCTGATGCAGCAATTGGTCAGCGCAATGCGGGCCTGGGTGATGATGCATATGAGTACCTTGCTGAGCGTGCAATGGCGGGCAAACGTCTTCGGCCACTTACTGCGCCTACCAATCCAGTACTTCGAGAAACGTCATCTGGGTGATGTGGTGTCGCGCTTCGGGGCTGTCGATGAAATTCAGGATACGCTGACCGCCGCCTTCTTTGCGGCGATTCTCGATGGCCTGATGACCATTGCGACCCTGGCACTCATGTTCCTCTACAGCCCAATGCTGGCGATGATCGCGGTACTGGCCATGATGGCCTATATCGGGGTGCGTTGTGTGTGGTACGGCCCTCTGCGCCGTGCCAGCGAAGAGCAGATCGTGCACGCGGCCCGCCAGCAGAGCCATTTTCTTGAAACCCTGCGCGGCATTCGCACGCTCAAGCTATTTCAGCGGCAAAGCGAAAGGCGTTCCACTTGGCTGGGGCTGCTGGTCGCGCAGATCAATGCGGGCTTGCGCACACAGAAACTGCAGTTGCTTTATACCCAGCTCAATGCGTTGATCTTCGGCTTGGAAAACCTTTGCACTATTGGCTTTGGCGCTGCGCTGGTGATGGATAACCACTTCACGATAGGCGTATTGATGGCGTTCGTGGCTTACAAGAGCCAGTTTGTCAGCCGTGTGGCGAGCCTGGTTGACCACTTGTTCGAACTGCATATGCTGCGGCTGCAGGGCGAGCGTCTGGCTGACATCGTCCTGCAGCCGCCCGAGGAGCAACGCGATGCTTCCCATTCGATGAACTGGCCAGCCGGACGGATGAGTATCGACATCCAGAACCTCTGCTACCGTTACTCCGAGCATGAGCCGCTGGTACTGAATGGCATCGACCTACGCATTACCCCCGGCGAGTTCGTGGCCATCACCGGGGCTTCCGGGTGTGGCAAGAGTACCCTGGTGAACGTGCTGCTAGGGATACTACCGCCCACCAGCGGGCAGATCCTCATGGCGGGGCATGATCTGCTCCAGCTGGATCTGGAGTCCTGGCGCAGGCGGATCGGCACGGTGATGCAGGAAGACTGCCTGTTTGCCGGCTCGCTTATGGATAACATCACGTTTTTCGAAACGAGTCCCGACCTGGAATGGGCCATGGAATGTGCGCGCATGGCGGCCATCGATGCCGACATCACGGCCATGGCGATGGGCTACAACACGCTGGTGGGCGACATGGGTACCGTACTGTCGGGCGGGCAGAAACAACGCGTGTTGCTTGCTAGGGCACTGTATCGGCGCCCGGATATTCTCATTCTCGATGAGGCCACGAGTCATCTCGATGTGGCCAGCGAGCAATGTGTCAATGCGGCGGTGCGTGGACTCGACGTGACGCGAATAATCGTTGCCCACCGTGCTGAGACGATCGCCTCAGCAGATCGGGTAGTGCATCTTGAGTCGGGGCGAGTGGTGCTTGATCAGCGGTTAGACGTATCGCCGGAGCAGGGCGAACCTGTCACGTCATGACTGTAAGTATTTTCAATCGTCGCCTGCTGGTTCTTCTCTGGACATGGACGTGCTGTGCCGCCGCACTAGACGTGTTCTCTACTACGGACGCCGTGGCGCCTGCGGCTCTGATTGAAGGCATAGGCCTGGGTACAGCCTGCTTGGATGGGACGCTACCGGAAGTGCTCAGTCTGGAAGCCATGGTCGAGCGGGTATTGTGCCATGACCCCAAGGCCCGACACGCTTGGGTGCAGGCCAAGGCCCAGGCGACGCAGATCGGGTTAGCGCGCTCGGCGTATCTGCCCAGGCTCGACGCCACGGCCACCTACAACCGGGGCCGCAATGACACCCATTATGATCAGGCCGACTTATCGGCTGAGGGAAGACTAAGTCGAGTGGAACATCGTCTGGGCCTGAGCTGGGTGCTGTTCGATTCCGGTCGGCGTGCAGCCGACCTGCGCAATGCTCGGCAGTTGCTGGTGGCGGCCAATGCCAATCAGGATGAGCGCTTGCAGGAGGCCTTTGTGCAGGCTGCCTGCCTGTACTACGACACCCTGGCCGCCCAGGAAAGGCAAAGGGCCGCCGAGCAAGTTGCCGCGCTGGCCGCTGAAAACCTTAAGGACGCCAGCGCCAAGTACGAGGCTGGCGCCGCCGCGCTAAGCGACCGCCTTCAGGCGCAGACAGCCTACTCGCAGGCCAGCCTGAACCTGGTCCGCGACCAGGGGGCGGTGCGCGATGCCAAAGGCCAGATTGCCTTACGCATGGGGCTGGCGCCGCAGACGCGACTGATTCTGGCGCAGACGCTAACGCGACGGCCGGATACCGCCTTCGTCAAAGGCCTGGATGCACTACTTGAGCAGGCCAGCAGCGACCATCCTGCGTTGATCGCTGCGAGGGCGAAACTGGAAGCGGCAAAGGCAGCCGTCGCCGAGCGCGAGGCTGCCGGCCTCCCATCGCTGTCGTTGATCGCCTCGCTATCGGATATAGAGACCCATCAAAGCATGGCGCACGGCGATAGCCATATCCGGGACAACAGCATTGGGCTTCAGGTTAGCATCCCACTGTTTGAAGGGTTCGGGCGCACTTATCAGGTTCGAGGTGCTCGTGCCAGGGTTCAGGCCCAGGAAGCAGAACTGGCCGATGCTCGGCAGCGTGTGGCATTGGAGCTGTGGGCCAGCTACCAGGCCCTGGGTATCGAAACCCAGGCGCTGGAGAGAACCGCTGAGTGGGTCGAGCAGGCAATGCTCGCTCTGACCGTGGTCCGGGGCCGTTATCGCTCTGGAGTGGGTAGCATGATCGAGCTACTCAATGCTTCTTCCGCTTACGCAATGGCGGAGCAGGAGCATATCGCTGCATTGAATGGCTGGCACCGGGCGCGATTGCGACTGGCCGCGAGCTTGGGACGTTTGGGGTTCTGGGCGATATGATCTCTGCTGTACGACAAGTGATTTTGCGCTCGTAGCCAAGGGATAAAGCCAAAAGTTTCCGATAGAACCAGAGGGATTTGTAATTATGCGAGATATCACAGTAGTGGAGCACGAGATAGCGGCAGTTGTAGTAGCCACTTATCTCTCTAGTCAGAGCGGTGGCGGAAGTATCAATGTAGCTGATCTGGCGCTGGGGGTGGCAGCCAGTTCTGTTAGATGTTATTACCCGCCCTGCAGGCAACGGCAGGATTGCTGCGGCGAAGACCGCAGGTTTTAGCGGCGGGTGTGACTTCAGGTAATGGGTCGCGTATGTGGGGTAAAGATTCGACGGATACTCGGGCGTTTATACCAGCGGGGATGATTTTAAGGTAAGAATTTTTCTCATAATGGAAAATTACATCAATCAAACAAATTGGAGCTATAGGTTGATATACATTATGGATTTGCTATCAGCATTCCTGCTGGCATTGCTGTTCAAAAACGTAGCTGGCTTGCTAAAGCGCAGATTTAACTGGAGCGCTGGCGGAATGATAGGTCTGATATCGGCACCCGCAATCTGGCTCTTGATTTATTATGTTGTGCACCCATCGTTATCCATGTGGCTCTCTGTCCACGCTGCTGCTCCCAGTTAATTAAAGCTAAATAACCTTGCAAGTGGCAGTAGCAGGGTGTCTGCAAAGCACTTGCGATGGTGTGTCATCAAGGCCCGGAGCGGTAAGCTTTGATCTATTCAGTGCTTTCAAGCTTGGAAGAGGCTTAAGCATCCCGAAGTGGTCGGGTGTTTATAATCTATCTTCAAATGCCTCCGGCGCACTACATTGACGCCTTTTTAACACTGGCCAGTATTTTAACTAGGTTTGCGACATCGGCATAAGGGCCTTTGAGTGTCAGTGTTGAGTCCTGGGCAGTCATTATGATTTTTTCGCTATTGCAGCGAAAGAATAAGCTGAACATTTTTTTTGGAGGCAAATATTCGCTTTTCTCGTTTTTCGTATAACCAGCTTCTTGAAGAGTATTGTCAATGACTATGCTTAAGTCCTGTTTTTTTAGGCTGACCTGGGAGAGTGCCTGATCGTAATACATGGTTTTTAGAGTGATGATGCAAAATGTCACTATGCCACTACAGGCTGCCCCAATCAAAAACGCAGATGTTATACCGAATACTCTTAGCGTACAGAACACAAGAAGTGTTAAGGCGGCATTCAGTAGAACCTTTTCAAGAAGTGCCAGCGCTTTCAGCAGGTCTTGTGATAGTTGATCGCTCAGCTTTACGCGCTTCACATTATCTGGCATTGTTTGGTGTCAACCTGGCTGTCGTGATTAAAGTATATGTATTGATGAGCACGTATAGTGCGCAGTGATCAAAAACTTTGATTAGGCCCCACCTGTTTGCGGGAAGAAGGATGTCCCTCCGAATGGCGCAGGATTCCAAGCTTTTGCGGCATTTCTGACTTTGTTGTAAGCTGCTTCGCCTGCCACAGCCCCTACACCACTGCCAATCGCAGCACCACCCACAGCGCCTATACCAATTCTCGAGCCCACAGCTGCGCCCAATGCCCCACCCAGACTGCTACCTACGTTTCCCACGAAAGTAGAACCAGCGTCAGCACCGGAAATCACAGAGGCTTCGTAGTCCGTCAGATCTCTCATTGACCTATATCCTTAAGTGTAACTAGATGATTTTTACTAGAGGGTACATGGCTGAAATACAAAAAAGCAGTCATGAAAATTGATTCTATCAGTAATGACGCCTTGAGGAACCCCTACATCTGTAGGGTGCAACCATAATGAGCCCGACTGAGAAATTGGTGTCTGAACGCCCCAGAGGGGCGCTCCCAGGTGACATTGACGGAACCAGAAAGATTGTAAAGAATATAATAACCAACGGTGCGTTGGTGCAGCAGATTTTCTATTGCGATGAAAGTGTATACTCGTTGCGGTGGCCAGATTAGCAGCGGCTTAATTATTGAAAAATCTGCACACTGTTCAAGCACCTACTAATGGCGATCACAATAGTAACCTCCCTGCACCCCTTGAATGGAAAGACAAATAAAACTGAGCGCGTCTATTTTTTTTTTTTTTTTTTTTGGGGGGGGGATACTAGTCTCGCACTAGGTAGCGCATCGCCAGGGTCTGCTTTCGAATTTTTTAGACTCAGACCAAATGAGGCGAAATTGCCGATGAGTGGCCGACGCCACGCCCGACTGCGCCGGAATACATGAGCAATACGACAAATTCTCCGCGCAACGCAAACAACTATCAAGTTTCCCATGCTGCCTCTGAATGCACCCCTACACTTGTAGGGTATTTGTCGTGGTGGGACGCGAATATACTCGCATCCAATAAGCGGTAAAACGCCCTTTCCTGTACACCCTGAGTAATGCGCAATAATCAGGGGTGTACCTCCAAAAAATGACAATTTAAATCGTGACGCGAAATGGACTCAAAAACCAGCAAAGGAAACTGTGAAGGCTTTGGCGGGGTTTCGTTTCTTCATAAGGCATATAAAATTGTGTCATTGTACTGGCGAGGCGAGGAAAAGATTTTTGCTTGCTGCTCATTGGTTGCGCTGGTCGTTTTATCTCTTCTGGCTGTGACCACTGCATTAGCAATCAATGAATGGTACAAGCACTTCTACAATGCCATTCAGAACTATGACCCCTATACCTTCTACAAAATGGTGCTAGTGTTTATGGGGGTCATGTTGTTTTCGGTGCTGCGCTCGGTGCTAATCACCTATTGGGTCGACGTCTTCGCATTAAGATGGCGGCGCTGGTTGACCAATCATTATCTGTGCGCATGGGTCGTCGAGTCGAGTCACCCCGATCAAATCGAGCAGCAAGTCGACAACCCCGATCAGCGCATCGCCGAGGACATCAACAAATTCACGTTCGAGACTATTGATCTGGCCTGCGGCCTGCTCTATACCCTAGCCAGCGTGGTCTCGTTCAGCGTGGTGCTGATCAGCATTTCAGGCAATGCGCAACTGTGGGGCTTGAGTATCCCAGCCTACATGTTCTGGGCTGCCATTTTATACGCTCTGCTGGGCACCTTCATCAGCCAGAAAATCGGCTTCAAACTGGTCTCTTTGAGCAACAATCAGCAGCGTTCCGAGGCGGATCTTCGATATTTCCTCATCCGTTTCCGCGACCACTCCTACAAGCAGGGGGACCAGTCAGGCCGTAGTGACGAAAAAGACCGCATCAGCGAAAAGCTCGATGCCAGCCTGGCCAATATGCGCCGTACTATCCGCGTGAAAATGCGCCTTTCGTTGTTCACGGAGAGTTATAGCCAGCTCTCGCTGGTGTTCAGCAGCTTGCTAGCGGTTCCGCGTTTCTTTTCCGGTTCTATCCAGTTTGGTGACGTCATGCAGATCAACTCCGCGTTCGGCAACCTTTGCGAGAACCTCAGCTGGTTCATCAATGCCTACCACCGCCTGGCCGACTGGAAAGCAACGACGGACCGGTTGATCTCGTTCGATGGCGCATTGGCAGACCGCTGTGCAATCAAGGGTGTGGTGCGTGGGCACGGAGCTGTATTCGCAAAATAGCCTGAGGCGATTTGATCGGAGGTCGAGATGTTAGTGCAATCCGCGCTGTCTTCATTATTTGCGCGAGCCAATGAAGTGGGGGTTGCCGGCACATTCCAGTTCGTGTTTTCCGACAAGGAACGCTTCTGGATCTGTCCGCCAACCATGCGTCAAGCACAACCGGGTGTGCATCCCAATGCGGATGTGACAATCGAACTAGAGCAAAGTGCATTCATCGCGATCATGCAAGGGCTGGCCGACGTAGAAGCGCTGTTTGCACAAGGCCGTCTGAGGATCAAGGGGCGTATGGGACTGGCCACCCTGCTTCCTCAATTGCTAGAGGCAGCGCTGCATCCCGGGGTCAGTCGGCCTGGGGTGGAAATGAACACACGGTATCCAGCAGTACCACGCTTTAGCGAGAAACTTTCGGCTGCTGTAACGATGCGTGGACCAGTCGAACGACGACCTGCGCGGCAAGTATCGCTGGAGGCCTTCACCCTGGAATACCGAGCCAACGGAATACCGTTGGTGCTAACTGAGGCGCTTGAAGAGTGGCCCTTGTTCAAGATGCCAAGGCACACCGCGATTGAGTACCTTTCCGACGTTCAAGGCATCACCCGCCATGGACACTATGCACAAAAGGCGTTTTCATCCGAACGCGAGTTTAGGACTACCGCACTGCGAGACTTCGCCGCTCACATAGCTCAATCGAGCGAACATGGTAGCGAGGAGCCACCAGCCTATATGGGAAACAATCAGGTTCCCGAACAATGGTTGCAGTTGATTCGCTTCCCTCCTTATTTCCACCATTCGTTGTACATTTCCCCACGTTTCTGGCTGGGTCCGAAGGGGACGCTGACGCCCCTTCATCGGGACGATACCGACAACCTCTTCGCCCAGGTCTGGGGGGAGAAATCCATGTTGCTGGCTGCTCCGCACCACCGCGAAGCGTTGGGCTGTTGGGCGACATCTCCCCTTGGTGGCCTTGAAGGTTGCGACTTCGACCCGGACAACCCCGATTTCGAAGGATTTCCGGCTGCCCGTGACGTGGAATTCCTACATGTCCATCTGGGGCCTGGCGACCTGCTTTTCCTGCCAGAAGGCTGGTTTCACCAGGTGACCTCGCTGAGCACATCGCTCTCGATCAATTTCTGGGTGAATTCGCACCGCAACCGGGCCAAGAGCGCTTGAGCTACTTTTATCGCCATTAGCTCGCCTGCACGATGATCTGCCCCAGCAGGTCCTTGACGATCTCATTGATGGTAGGGCGCATTGCCTTGATCTCTTCGGGTGTGGATACCGTGCTCGTATGGTCGAACTCCAGTCGGTGCTCAATGACGACCGCGTTGCCACTGCGAATATATTCGCGCGGTTATTGTGAAATGCCACCGATCAGGCTGCTGAGCTCGGGCACGCCAACAGGGCTTGGCAAATTGACGAGGTTCTCCGTGCGGCCTTCCATGGTGCTCTGGAAGAGCGCGGGGGCTACCGACTGCTGGATCGCGAGTGTTCCACTGCCGCGTTGTACATAGGCACCGAGCACTCGTTGCACCATCAGATTGCGGTCGCTGGGCTTGATTTCGTTGGCGCCGTAGCGGTTAACCTCACTGGCCGAGCTTTCGACGTTCGACACGTACTTGAAGTCCGCGCCACGGGCCGAGGTCGCGCCCGACTGTACTGGAGTACATGAGCATTCCGCGCCCCGTTTCAACGCAGTATGGGCGAGCGCAGATACATTTCAGACAGAGCCTAGCCCTGCTGCAGGGCATCGACAATCACCTGCCGCAGCCAGCGATGCCCTGGGTCCCGATGTACCCGTTCCGGCCACAGCATCAGCATCTCGAACCCCGGCACTGCCAGGGGCGCTTCCACCACCTTGAGCCTGGGGTCGCTGACCACCAGCCGCTGCGGGAGCATGGCTACCAGGTCCGAGCCGGCCAGCACCGCCGCCAGCAGCATGAAATGCGGCACCGACAGCACCACGTTGCGCGCGAGCCCTTGTGCGGCCAACGCTGCGTCTGTCGGGCCATGGAAGCCGCCGCCGTCGGGTGAGACGATCACCTGCTCCAGCGCACAGAACTGCTTGAGTGTCGGCTTGCGCCTGAGCCCTGGATGGTCGACCCGGCCGACCAGCACGTAGCGCTCGACGAACAGGCTGCGCTGGCGCAGCTCTGCCGGCGCCTGCAGGGCAATGTGAAAGGCCATGTCGATCTCGCCGAGCTCGGCCTGGCGGACCAGGGCCGAAGGCTGCAGGTCGAGCACCGCCAGGCGTGTGCCCGGGGCTGCGCTGCGTAATCTGGCCAGGGCGGGCAGCAGGATGGTCGAGGCACTGTAGTCGGTGGCGGCCACGCGCCAGGTCCGGCGGGCGGCGGCCGGGTCGAAGGGTTGCGGCGCAGCGATGGCAAGCTGCAACGCCTCCAGCGCCTGGCGCAGCGGTGCGCGCAAGGCGTCTGCCCGCGCGGTCGGGCGCATGCCCCTTGGGCCGGGTAGCAGCAGAGGGTCCTCGAGCAGCTCGCGCAGGCGTGCCAACTGCACGCTGACGGTCGGTTGTGCCAGATGCAGGCGCTGCGCCGCGCGCGTCACATTGTGCTCGCTGAGCAAGGCGTCGAGGGTCACCAGCAGGTTGAGGTCGAGGCGGCGCAAGGAATCGTGCAAGGCAATACCTGGAATAGTGGATATTCATTTCAACTATATCGTGTGGCCGCCCATCATGGCTCGCATCCCTTTACGGAGTGCCACCATGAATGTGCTGATCGTCTACGCCCACCCTGAACCCCGCTCGCTCAACGGTTCGCTCAAGGACCATGCGGTTGCCCACCTGCAGCGCCAGGGCCACAACGTGCAGGTATCGGATCTTTACGCTATGGCCTTCAAGCCGCTGATCGATGCCAGCGACAATACAGCCGGCCAACCCGGCGTGCGTTTTCGGGTCTCGGAAGACTCACGCCAGGCCTTCGCCGATGGCACGCAGAGTGCCGACATTGCCCTGGAGCAAGAAAAACTGCTCTGGGCCGACGCCGTGATCCTGCAGTTCCCGCTGTGGTGGTTCGGCCTGCCGGCAATCCTCAAGGGCTGGGTCGAGCGGGTCTATGCCTATGGCTTCGCCTACGGCGTGGGCGAGCATTCCGACCAGCACTGGGGCGACCGCTATGGTGAAGGCAGCATGGCCGGCAAGCGCGCCATGCTGGTGGTCACAACCGGTGGCTGGGCCTCCCACTACGCGCCGCGGGGCATCAATGGCCCACTGGAGGCGATCCTGTTCCCCATCCAGCACGGCATCCTGTTCTATCCGGGGTTCGAGGTGCTGCCGCCGTTCGTGCTCCATCGCACCAGCCGCATCGACGATGCGGCATTCGCCGATGCCTGCCTGCAACTGGAGCGGCGCCTCGATGGTTTGTGGGGCGATACTCCGATCCCGTATCGGCGTCAGAATGGCGGGGATTATCTGATTCCCGAGTTGACCTTGCGGCCGGAGCTGGCACCGGGGGAGGAGGGGCTTGGGGTTCATCTGCTCGAGGTGTAAGCGGCTCGATTGCGAACTCCGGTGCGTCGGTTGTGCTTCGTCAGCCAGTTCGGGGGCTGGACGGCAGGCATGCACGGGTCATGGTGAAGCCGCCGATTTGCCACCCCCCCTTTTCTCCGATCGCCTGCGAACAGGTTGGTGGGGGAGTCAGCACGAGGCCGAGCGCTGCCGCTTGACCCGGTACATCTCGCCGTCAGCATGGCTGAGCAGGGCATCGGCATCGCGCCCGTCGGCGGGGTAGCAGGCGACGCCGATGCTGCAGGTCGGCATGGCGAGGCCGCCGAAGTCGGCATCCAGCGGCTCGACCATGACGGCCAGGATCTGTGTGACCTTGTCGAATACGGCGCTGTGCGACGGCAGGTCGGTGAGCAGGATGGCGAACTCGTCGCCGCCCACCCGTGCTACCGTGGCATGCGCGCCGGCACAGCGCTCCAGGCGCTGGGCCACCAGGCGCAGCACGCGGTCGCCGGCACTGTGGCCGTGGGTGTCGTTGATCTCCTTGAAGTCGTCGATGTCGACGAATAGCAGCGCCAGGGTATCGCCGTGCTGCTGCGCTGCCTTCAACGCAGCGTCCAGGCGGCTGTTGAACAGGGCGCGATTGGCCAGCCGGGTCAGCGGGTCGTGGTGGGCGAGAAAGCGCAGCTCTTCTTCGGCCTGGGTGAGGGCGGTGACGTTGCGCGCCACGCCGATGCGTGCGCCCACTTCTTCGGACCAGAAGGCCGCCCAGAGGATATGGACGACACCGCCGTCCTTGCGGATGTAGCGGTTGCGAAAGTCCAAATGCGCTTGGCCGGACATGACCCGGACGATCGAGGCGCGGGTGGCGGGCAGGTCGTCGGGGTGCATGTAATGCGTGATCGGCGTGCCGATGAGTTCCTCGGCGCGGTAGCCCAGCAGCGCTTCGCAGGCATCGCTGACGAATACGATCTGGTCGCCCTGGTCGACCACGAAGACGGTGTCGAGCATCAGGTGGATCAACTTGGGGTAGAGCGCTTGCAGGTCGACGGGCATGGGGCAGGTGTCCGGGTCGTGAGACTCGATCAGGGCCAGATCGCAGAAGGGCCGACGAGTCATCCTGCGCGCGCCCGGCACCCTGGCGGTACCGGCCGATCGTTCGCGGCCACTGCACAGCCTACAGGGTCTGGCCGTTATGGCCAGCAGGGGGGTGAAAAATAGTGGCAGGCGCAGCCGAACGTGGGCAGTGATGGCATCATGCGCCGACGAATGGCATCGTGCAGCGATCATTGCTGGCACCTGTCGGTTTCTGGTCCAGACTGTCTGAACCCTGTCGCCCTTCTTGCCGCCTACCGAGACGAGGGTCACCCATGATCGAGCCCCACTTCTGCCGGACCCTGCTGCTGTCGCTCACCTGGTGCTTGCTGTCCCAGGGCGCGCTGGCGGTGGAGGCGTGCGCGGGCCTGACCGCCACGGGCAACCCCGAGTATCCGCCTTACCTCTGGCGCGACCCGCAAGATCCTCAGCGGCTGATCGGCGCCAATGCCGACCTGCTCAAGCACGTGGCAGGCGAGCTTGGACTGGACGTGGAGTTGAAGTATGTCGGGCCCTGGGGGCGGGCCCAGGAAGAGGTGCGCACCGGGCGCGTCGACCTGCTGGCCGGCTACTTCCTGACCCGGGCGCGGCAGAACGAGGTGGACTTCATCGAACCGCCGTTCCTGTACACCCCCAGTGTCGTCTGGGTGCGCAGCGACAGCGCCTTCCCCTATAAGGGCTGGGACGATCTGCGCGGGCTCAAGGGTGGGGTGCTGGTCAACAACAGCCATGGCGAGCAGTTCGACGAGTTCGCCCGCACCAATCTCAACCTGGAGGCAGTGCCAGGCGCCAAGCAAGCCTTCGAGAAGCTGCTGCACAAACGCAGTGACTACGTGATCTTCGAGCAGTTTCCAGGCATGGCCCTGGCGCGTGTGCTGAACGTGGACCAGCAGGTGCAGGTGCTCGAGCCGCCGGTGTCCAGCGAGGGGCTGTACCTGGCAATGTCCCATGACTCGCCGTGCAACCGGCCGCAGTTACGTGAGCAACTGGCCGCGAAGATGAAGCAGATCGTGTCCAGCGATCTGCCGGAACGCCTGGTGGCACGAAACCTTGAGCTTTGGCGTCAGCAGCAGGAGGGCGCGGCGGCGCCTTGATCCGGGCCTTGCTGGCGCGGCAAGACTTCCCGGTGAAAAACCCGGATAATGGCGCCCATTTCGTTTTACGCGCTGGTGTGCCCGCATGGAAATCAAGGTCAATTTTCTCGACAATCTCCGACTTGAAGCCAAGTTCGACGACTTCACGGTGATCGCCGATCAGCCCATTCGCTACAAGGGTGATGGCTCGGCGCCAGGTCCTTTCGACTATTTCCTGGCCTCTTCGGCCCTGTGCGCGGCGTATTTCGTCAAGCTCTACTGCCAGACTCGCGACATTCCCACCGAAAACATCCGCCTGTCGCAGAACAACATCGTCGACCCGGAAAACCGCTACAACCAGATCTTCAAGATCCAGGTCGAGCTGCCTGAAGATATCAGCGAGAAGGACCGCCAGGGCATCCTGCGCTCCATCGACCGCTGCACCGTGAAGAAAGTGGTGCAGACCGGCCCCGAGTTCATCATCGAAGAGGTCGACAACCTCGACGCCGACGCCCAGGCGCTGCTGATGCCGGTGTCCGACACCACCACCTACATTCCTGGCAAGGACCTGCCGCTGGAGCAGACCATCGCCAACATGTCGGCGATCCTGGCCGATCTGGGGATGAAGATCGAGATCGCCTCCTGGCGCAACATCGTGCCCAACGTCTGGTCGCTGCACGTGCGCGACGCGCAGTCGCCGATGTGCTTCACCAACGGCAAGGGCGCGACCAAGGAAGCTGCGCTGGCTTCGGCACTGGGCGAGTTCATCGAGCGCTTGAACTGCAACTTCTTCTACAACGACCAGTTCTGGGGCGAGGACATCGCCAACGCACCGTTCGTGCACTATCCGAACGAGCAGTGGTTCATGCCAGGCCCGAAGGACGCGCTGCCGCAGGAGATTCTCGACGAGTACTGCCTGGCGATCTTCAACCCGGATGGCGAGCTGCGTGGCTCGCACCTGTACGACACCAACTCGGGCAACAAGGCCCGGGGCATCTGCTCGCTGCCGTTCGTGCGCCAGTCCGACGGGCAGACGGTGTACTTCCCGTCCAACCTGATCGAAAACCTCTACCTGAGCAACGGCATGAGCGCTGGCAACACCCTGGCCGAAGCCCAGGTGCAGTGCCTGTCGGAAATCTTCGAGCGGGCGGTCAAGCGCGAAATCCTCAAAGGCGAACTGTGCCTGCCGGACGTGCCACAGGACGTGCTGGCCAAGTACCCAGGCATCGTCGCCGGTATCCAGGGGCTGGAGGAGCAGGGCTTCCCGGTGCTGGTCAAGGATGCCTCGCTGGGCGGTGAATTCCCGGTGATGTGCGTGACCCTGATGAACCCGCGCACCGGCGGTGTGTTCGCCTCGTTCGGCGCGCATCCAAGCTTTGAAGTGGCGCTGGAACGCAGCCTCACCGAGTTGCTCCAGGGGCGCAGCTTCGAGGGCTTGAACGATCTGCCGCAACCAACCTTTGAAAGCCACGCGTTGACCGAGCCGAACAACTTCGTCGAGCATTTCATCGACTCCAGCGGCGTAGTGTCGTGGCGCTTCTTCAGTGCCAAGGCCGACTTCGAGTTCGTCGAGTGGGACTTCTCGGGCCAGGGTGAGGACTCCAACGAGCAGGAGGCGCAGACGCTGTTCGGCATCCTGGAAGGGCTGGGCAAGGAAGCGTACATGGCGGTGTACGACGACCTCGGTGCCACCGCCTGCCGCATCCTGGTGCCGGGTTACTCGGAAATCTACCCGGTCGAGGACCTGATCTGGGACAACACCAACCGTGCGCTGGGTTTCCGTGCCGACATCCTCAACCTGCACAGCCTCGACAGCCGCTCGCTGAAGTTGCTGTACAAGCGCCTGGAGCAGGTCGAGGTGGACGAATACACCACCATCACCACGCTGATCGGCGTCGAGTTCGACGACAACACGGTGTGGGGCCAGTTGACCATCCTCGAGCTCAAGCTGCTGATCCAACTGGCGCTGCAGCGTTTCGAGGAGGCCAAGGAACTGGTGGAGATGTTCCTGCAGTTCAACGACAACACCGTCGAGCGCGGGCTGTTCTACCAGGCGCTGAACGTGGTGCTGGAAGTGGTGCTGGACGACGAGCTGGAGATGGACGACTACGCGCCCAACTTCCGGCGCATGTTCGGCAATGAGCGTATGGACGCGGCACTCGGCTCGGTGGACGGTAGCGTGCGCTTCTACGGGCTGACCCCAACCAGCCTGAAGCTCGAAGGCCTGGACCGCCACCTGCGTCTAATCGAGAGCTACAAGAAACTGCATGCGGCGCGTGCCCGGGCAGCCGGCTGACGCGTTAGCTCTGCCCCGGGAGGTCTGTTCAGCGGGCCTCCCACCCTTCCTGACATCCCTCCCCGCAGCCATGTGTCTCCTGGGCTGAACTTGGCGTCATACTTGCCTGTCAATGATGTAACAAAACTGTCATATATGGCTGACACAGGTTCCCACCCGATCCGATGCCTCACGCAAACCTACCCGCCAAGCACAGAGCGACGATCATCTGCTTCCATGAGCGGCGGGTTTTGCTCGTGCGCAAGAAAGGCGGTAAATGGAATTTCCCGGGTGGCCTGATAGAGCAGGGCGAGCAGCCGCATGAAGCGGCCGCGCGCGAGTTGCATGAGGAAACCGGCCTGAGCGGCCATGGCCTGCTGCACTTGTGCACCCTGGAAGTGGCAGGGATTCTCCATCACATCTTCACCACCCACCTGCACCCCGGCGATCGGCCGTGTGCGCGCAGAGAAATTGCGGCATGCACATGGATAGAGCGCCGTGGGCTGGGGCGTGCGCCGCTGACCCCCGCGGCCGAGGCGTTGCTGGCCTGCCAGATTCCGGCGCTGTCGACCTGGGCGGCCTGAAAATACAAGCCTTGCCGATCGCGGTGGGCAAGATTTGACGGCTCAGGCCTGCGCAGGCTGATCCTGGGTTGGGGCATCCAGCATCGCCTCGACCTCCAGCTTCAACCGGTCGGCCTTGCTGATGTACTTGGGCTTGTTGCTCCTGGGCGCCAGCTTGGCGTTGGCTTTCTTGGCGTGGGCCTTCAACAGCTGCTTGATCTTTTTCTGACGATTCATGTTCTCCACGCCCCTTGAGCGCATCCGCTAGCGAAACGCCGCGAGCTTAGCCTTGTGGGCATCGATGGACAAGGCAGATGCGCGCTGCTGGGTACGTTCATCTCTTTCTGCTAGCGTAGGCGGCCCTCTCAAATGGAGCGCTGGCCACCATGATCACCTACCGCCCGATGACCCTCGATGATTACGATGCCATCTTGGGGCTGATGCGCCAGACCCCTGGCGTTTCGGTACGTGAGGCCGACTCGTTCGAGGCTACACAACGCTACCTGCAGCGAAATCCGCAGTTGAGCTTCGTCGCTGCGGCGGGATCGGTGTTGGTCGGTTGCGCGATGTCAGGGCACGATGGCCGCCGGGGTTACCTGCAACATGTGCTGGTGCTGCCGGAGTTTCGTCGTCAGGGCATCGCCAGGCAGCTCGTGGAGCTGTGTTTGCAGGGCCTGGCCGAGCAGGGTATTCGCAAGTGCCACCTGGATGTGCTCAAGACCAACCCGCAAGCGGCCGACTACTGGGCCCGGCATGGCTGGCAATTGCGCACGGACATCGAGCGTTTCTCCTTCACGCGGGCGGGCGACGAGAACGCCTGAGTCAGCACTTGGCCGCCTGGCGGTGTGTTGCAACCAGGGCAGGGCCGGACGTTCGTGCGGACTGGCCTGGATTATTTCCCACGTCTGGTAAGGCCATGCAGAAGTGTGGCGAAGGGTGTTTCCTCGTTTTTATCGTACTCATGCTCCAGGTGGTGCTTCTCCAGAATCGGCATCTTCTTGATCGTGTATTCGACGGCCGCAACTTCATGCACGTCCGCGCTGTCGTCCACCCGTTCGAACGCGCCCGGCGTGAAGCAGGTCAGGTTTTCCCCCTTGGACACAGTGCTTGGAAACAGAATGCCGTCGTACCCCTGTGTTCGGATGACGTCGGCAAAAAGCTGGGTCACGCTGTAGAGGTAGCGGTGCTCGGGTTGCACCGGCACGTTCAATACCGCGGCGATGGAGAGGATATCCCTGAGTCGCTCGAGCCGTTCGTCACTCAGAAAGTTTCTGATATCGAAGTTTGAGAAGTCGGCGACCTCCAGGGGACGCGTCGAGCGGAACTTCGAGGTCGAGATCAGGTGCCCCGGATGAGGGCGTATCTCCGCCACGGCAGTCAGTACATCGGAGGCCAGGTACAGGATGGAGACCCGGGCGCGGTTGAACCTGCCTTCGGTTGCAAGGTGCAGCGGGGGCGCGCCGATTTTCGCCTCAGCGTAGGGTTGGTAGACGAAGCCATTGTCGGTAGGTGAAAGGCTGGCCAGTTCCGTCAAGCGTGACTGGACACCTACCCGTGCGCGATAGAATTCACTCCCGCATGTCAGCTTGCGGCTGATGTCGCCGCGCAGGCTCTCCAGTAGCCTGGCGACATCCGACTCCACTTCAAAGTGATTGTTCTCCAGTGCGCGCTTGACCAGCAAGCGCACCCGATCGCTGTCGTAATCGCGTAGGCCCCACAGCACATTTCCATCGTAGTAACCGCCCCCCAGCGAGATGTCTTCGCCGGATTCGGGGTACCAGCCGTAATCTTCCACCGGGAGCCAGATTTCGTCGGGAATGTAATCGCTGTAGCGCTTGGAGAGATTGAAGATGGTGTCATCCCTGGCCATCAATGCTTGCAGGCTGTCGCCACCGATGTGGTGGTTGTAGTCCCACTCTGAATAGTTGAGGCGCACGAGTGCACGCAGGATGCGCGTGATCCTGTAGTCCTCGACGCTGAGCCCTTTGCCATTGCTGCTTTTGCACGTGGGGCAATGCCTCAGGCGCTTGCCGCGCTCCTGCAGTTCTGCACGAAGGCTCGGGTCGCTGACGCAGAATTCGCAGATGAAAGATCGGTATGGCATGTGCCTCTCCAGCAGCCCACCCATCCGTGGGCATGTCGGTGTTCTAGGCTTCGGTGGTCGCTTTGTGTTCGTTCTTTCGTGGTTCTACGGGTGTCTGCTTGCGCAGATTGTGCAGGACGACTTCCTTGAACCGTGATGAGAGCCGGCTCAGTCGGTTATGCATGATGCTGGAGTACATGAAGGTGATCGCACAGACCAGGAAGATGACCAACTTGTGCTGCTGCGGGGCATAAAACAACGCAGTGAGCCCCCCGGCAAAGGCATTGAACGCCACCCCTCGGGCAATGCGATCCCTGCTGACGTAGGTTTCCATCGCCCTGACAGCGTCTGGGGCGGAGCGGGCAATGATCTCAGCGGTTTTTCCGTAGGGCTGCTGCTTGGGGCTACCCACGAGGCGTTGCCACAGCGACAGCACGCGGTCGCGCAGGCCCGAAAAGCGATTCAGCCGCGTATCGATCCACTCGTCCACCTGGGCGCCCCTTCTTATCAGGTACGAGGAGGTTGCATCGACGTAGATCCCCAGCACGTAGACGATCGGCAGGTAGATCAGAACGATGATCTCCTTGTAGTCCTTGAGCGTGCTCCAGGGAACCTCGGCAAAATAAGCGGGGTAATGTTCTCGGAGGATGGCGAGCATCCAGGCCGACGCGGCAATGCCGGAAATCAGGTATTCGATAAGCGCTACTGCGAACTGCATGGTGCCCTCGGTCAGGCTCGGGTGGGGGGGAGGGGTGGGGTGGCCGCGATGTGCAGGATTCTCCCATCGGGATGATCCGGGTTTAGCCAACAGCCGTCATGCTGTAGCCATTTGCTGGGGGTGAGGTCGACATCCTCGTATTGATTGAGCTGGATGCGCTTTTGGGTTTGCTTGCGCAATTGACGGACGTGCTTCATGGCCTGAGCGTGTGCAGCGACGAAGCCGGACTCGTTACCGTGATATTTGACCACGACGAGCCGTTTTCTCCCATCGGCTGGTGCCGTGAACTGTCTGAAGTAGCGTGGACGGTAGCGTTCGTCGCACTGTGCAAGCCAACCGACGACAAGGCGAGCAGCAGGCATCGCGCTCTCTGAAACCACCAGATTGGTGATCGAGTCAATGTTGTCCCAGTCGTTATCGCTGGAGGCTTTCTTGACCTTCACCGAGTCGTAGGCAATGCCATGGTGGCTATCAAAGTCAAGATAACGCTTGGCCGTGTCGTTGATGACGGCATAAAAGCCCTTGTCATTGCTTTTGAACAGGTCACTGAGCAGCTTTGCAAAATGACCGCTGTCGGGGTCGGCGTAGACGAAGTGGGTATCGTTCTGCAGGGTGAAGTAGCTGAACAGGAAGTAATCGCCTGGCTCGATTCCGCATTCCTTCAAGGCCACATAAGGATGGTCCGCCAGGTACAGCTTGCGCTCGCCATGGTCATTGAAGCGACCCATGCGAGTCTTTGCGGCCGGCGGGAAGAATTCATCGATATCGACCGTTCCACTCATGAAGGTATGTACACGTGCAGCCTTGATCCTGCGCACCCTTGAAAATACCGAGCCCTTGCAGTAAGTGCGAGAATCAAGAGGTACAGCACCCAGGCTGTAGGCGAACGGGTTCGATTGAGGCAACAGGTATTGGCGGATAGCTTCGCGGTAGCCTTGTACCCCGAAGATGGGATTGTAAGTATCGAAGCTGACAGTCAGCGGCGGAATGAATCGAAGCTGGAAGTTCATGCGTAGAGCCTTGGGACGTCCTTGCAGATATTGACCGAGGCACTCAGCGCGTTAGGCCAAGTTTTTTCTCGAAGTACACCCGGTTGAAGCCGTCCTCGCTGCGTCGGGCGATCTCGACATAGCCGAGCCTGGGGTAGAGGCAGAGGTTCTCGGTCATTCGTTCGTTGGTATAGAGCTGCACTGCATTCAGCCCGAGCTGGCGCGCGCGGCTTTCGCACAGGTTGATCAGCGCCTTGCCGACACCACGTCCGGCGGCACTGGGCAGTACGGCTACGTTTTCCAGCAGCATGTGGTTGTCGTCGGGGTAGAACACGATGAAACCTTGCAGGCTGGCCTGCTCGTCCAAGGCCACGTGTACCCAGCCCGCCGCGATCTGGCTGGCGTAGTCGGCCTGCATGGGGGCAGGCTTGCGGCCGATCAAAGGGATGTAGCGGGCATAAGCCTGCTCGGCGCAGGCCTGGATGGCGGGTTGGTCGGCGGGGGTGGCAGGTCGAATCATCGTGCGCTCTCCTGGGGGCGGATGCGGGCTGAACCCGCGGGCGCGATCAGACGCCCGCAGGCTTGCAACCTAGTGAAGATCCTTGAGCAAGGCAACCAGGCTGCGCATGTGCTCGACAGCTTCGGTTGCTGCCTTGGCCGGTGGCAGGCTTTCGCTGCGACGGATAGTGAAATAGCCGTCGTCCTGTGACGTTTTGCGAATGCCGCGCCGTGCCCGTTCGGCGTTGGCGATTTCGATCAGTGGCTCACGGTACTGCGCGTGCACGGAGTTGAGGTAGATGTAGGAGTTGATACGGAAGTGGTCGCCTTCCTGGCGGATCAGGAGCGCCGCCGCAAACAGTGTGCCCAGATCCGGGTCAAGGAAGCGTTCGAACTCTTCCAGGCTGAAGTAGGTGATGACCCGACGAGGATCGGTGGTGAGGCCGTCGAAAGCTTCGTTTAACGCTCTGTGGAACCGAGCGAACTTGCGTTCTTTCAGGCACCTGTCCCACACCTGCGGTCTACGCGCATAGAGCTGGAACAAGCGCACATTGGCCTTTGCATCATTGCCCGTCGGCCCGTTGACCAGTGCTGCCAGATCCTTGGCGCGCGAACTCGGCGCATTGGGGGTGAGGATCTTGTGCAGGGCGTCGAGTGCCTCCTGATGCTTGCTTGCCACCGTGGTGACCAGCTTGCCCAGGCCGTCGCCTTCGGCGATCTCCTCTTCTTCCTGGATGGCCTTGCGAAACTGCGCCAGGGTGGATTTCACGTGAGGCGCGGTCCACTGCAGTTGTTCGATCTGGGTGAGGAACTCGGTCAGCCAGGTGTACCCAACCGGAATCCACTGGTCGTGCTCCGGGTCGTTCTCGTGGCCGTCGAGGAAGATATGGATGCCGCGATAGTTCGGGTAGAGACTGGTCAGGGCTTCGTAGTAGGTCTTGGTCTGGTCTTCCCCCTCGTGATGACCAAACTTGTTTTCGATGGCGATGTAAATCTTGGCCGCCGGGTCCAGCGCGAGTACGTCGATATAGCGCTTCTGGTTGCGCAGGCCCAGTTCGGCCTCCGTCATCACCATGAGCGAGGAGAAGGCCAGGGTCTGTACGTTCGAGGCGGCCAGGAAGCGGCGGTCATTGAGGCTCAGGTTTTCGATATGGCCGGATTGTCCTGCCCGGGTCAGCAGCGACTTGATCGCCTGGTCACCCAGCCCGTGCCCCTGGGTCGGATCGATCAGCCAGGCGAGGAAGCGGGATACGTTCACTTCCTTGGGGAAGCAGATCTGAAGAGCGTCGCTGTGGGTCGACAGCGCGAGCATCCGTTGCACATCCGGGTCGCCGTACAGGGCGTCCACCAGAGATTCCAAAGTCATACGAGTCCTGCAATGAAGGTGGGAGGTTGGGAGGGTTTACGATCAGCAGGCCTCGATCGGGCTGCGCTGTTGCTTGAGGAAGTCCAGGCAGTTCTTGCCTGCCTGCACGTCGATGTCACCGCGTTCGATATCAACGCACACGTGGTAGACGAACGGCTCATGTTTGGCGGCATAGCGCGCAGGGCGGGCGTCGGCATTGAACATCAGGATGCGATAGCGTGCGGGTGTCGACGCCTTGCGCAGTTTCTGCAGCGCAGTGGCTTTCTTGCCCTGGAAGAAGGATGGCGCCACATTGAAGGCCTCACCGATCAACGTCTCGGTCGGGGAACTGGCACGAATGTCATAGCCGTTCTTGTCCTCATTGCCAAATTCAACGGTGTATTCGGTGAACGGGAAAGTGGCTTCGCGCAGAAGGCCGGCGACGCCATTGAGAATGACCAGATCGGACATGATCCTGTTGGCCGCTTCGAACAGCGTGACGTCGGGGTAGGGGCCTGTACCGACCTTTACCCGCTTTATCGAAGTCAGCAACTGCACGCCGCTTTGGCCCTGTATCGAGGCGCCGATGCAAGCGAGGCTGTTTTCGAACTCCTGCTTGAGCGCTTGGATGTTGGCGGCGTTGAGTGTTCTGACCGGTTGTTGCATCGGCGGGTCCTGTATCCGATTGTGGAGAGCTGAATCAGGCGGTAGAGGCATTGTGCCACTAATTCTGTGTGGCGTGCCATTTGGGCGGTTGCGCTGCCAGGACCTACGGCTGCATCGATGATTGCGTGATACGTATCGCGGTACGTTATCTGGCTCGTGGGAGCGCTGGTTTGCGGCTGCGACTTGCCCGCGAAGTAGACACCGCGGTGTACTTTTCGCGGGCGAGCCCGCTCCCACAAGGTGGCAGCTGTTCACGGGGTGGAAAGCCGGGTACACGGAAAACCCCGGTAGGTCCGAAGACCTCCCGCGCACAGCTGCCATAAAGGGCTGCCGCTTTCCATGTATCCGGGTTTCCACACCCGGTCGCTGAACACCAGCGACCGGGGAAGCCTATTGGCCAGGCTTCCCCAGGACAATCAGACGGGAGTCGACAGGTTGCGTAGGGTATTTCTCTGTGGTCATGGCTCTCTGTCGGACGTGGAGTAGTCCGCTGTAGGAATTAGCTCTTTATCGCGGCGCTTGCGGCAAGCCCAGGCTGTGCTCAGCGACCACGCCCCAGCGCATCCGGATTGGCCACATTCATCGGCGCACCCTCGAAAAACGCCCGCACATTGTCGAAAGCATCACCGAAGTACAGCTCGTAGCCCGCCTTCTCCACATACCCCAGGTGCGGCGTGCACAGCACGCGCGGGTGCTGGAGCAAGGGGTGGGCAGGGTCGAGCAGCGGTTCGCTCTCGTACACATCCAGGGCAGCGAAGCCCGGGCGTCCATTGTCCAGCGCCGCGAGCAGGGCACCCGGGGCGATCAGCTCGGCGCGGCTGACGTTCACCAGCAAGGCGTCGGGCTTCATGCGTGCCAGGTCATCGCCGGTCACGAGGTGGCGAGTGCTGTCGGACAGGCGCAGGTTGAGGCTGACAATGTCGGCGTCGGCAAAGAACGCCTCGCGCGAGGCTGCAGCCCGGTGGCCATCGGCCTGGGCGGCAGTGCGGCTGCCCTCGCTGCCCCATACCAGCACCGGCATGTCGAAGGCCTGGGCGTAGCGCGCCAGGCGTTGGCCGATCTTGCCGTATCCCCAGATCCCCAAGGTCTGCCCCGCCAGGGCCTGGCCCAGGTTGACCTGCCAGCGCCCTTGCCTGAAGGCATCGATCGCCGGGACCAATTGACGGCGAGCGTTGAGGATCAGCGTCCATGCCAGCTCCGCCGGCGCCACCGGCGAGCCGCGGCCTTCGGTCACGACAACGCCACGGGCGGTGCAGGCTGCCAGGTCCAGATGGCTGGATACCTTGCCGGTCTGGCTGATCAGCTTGAGCTTGGGCAACCGGTCGAGCAGCGCCGCGTCGATGCGCGTGCGTTCGCGGGTGAGCACCAGCGCGTCGGCATCGGCAAAGCGCTCGACGAGCTGGTCCTCGGTGGCCGGTTGCAGTTGGTGGAGCACAGTGACCTGGTGGTTGCCCAGGCGGGCGAAGCAGTCGAGCGTGCGGATCACATTCTGGTAGTCGTCGGGGATGACAATGTGCATGTGCGGCGGTCCGAGCGGGTCTGGGGGAGGTCAGACGATAGCCGAATTCGCCAGCGCTGCACGAGCCCTCTTCAGTGTGTATCGCCACCGCGCGACAGCGCCTGGAGTACGGCCATCGCCCGTGCGGCGTCGCTGCTGGCGACAAAGATATGGTCGTGATAATAGGCGGCGATCACGTTGCAACTGATGCCCGCTTCCCCAAGTGCGCTGGCGAAGGCGGCAGTGAGGCCGACGGCATCGAGCGCGGAGTGGATGGTCAGGGTGATCCAGGCCGCGACGAAGCTGTACTCCAGGCCCAGCGCATCGGCGCGTGAACGGTCGAGGATCGCGGTCAAGCCTTCCTGCTCGCGGAAGCTGCCTAGCACTTCGCTGCCCTGCAAAGCTGCGCTGTCGGCCACGGTGCAGAACACGTATTCGCCGGGGTTGAGTTTGGGGCTCATGCCGCGCAGCAGCGCGGTGAGGGATTTTTCGCCTGACATGGGGGAGCTCTGCGTCTGAAAAGTTCGCCAGTGTGCCTTGCCGGTACTGATCAGTAGAGCGAATGTTGCTGATGGCCGATTAGCCTGGCTTATGTAAACAACGATGGACGCGGGGTTGAGGCCCGTGGAAGATTGATTGCCCTTTCCCGCCAGACTGTTCCCCCGCAAAGCGAGTGAAGCAATGGATCTGAAATTCAGTCATGTCGATGTACTGGTCAGCGACCTCGAGGCCGCGTGTGCGTATTACGCACGGGTACTCGGTGCGCGGATCTCGAAAACCCAGGTCTGGGAGCGCGGCGGTCTGCATGTGCGCTACGCCGTGGTGCTGATGGGGGCGGAGCGTTTCATGCTGGTCCAGCCGCTGGCAGGCAATCTCAAGACGCTGCTCGAGACCCAGGGCGAGGGCACCATCTACCGCCATTGCTATTCCACTCCGGACATCGAGGTGGTGTACGACCAGCTGATTGCGCAAGGTGTTCAGCCCGAGGACGAAAATGGCAACCCGCTGGCCCGGAATGACCTGCAAGCGCCGGGAGGCGGGCGGATCATCTGGTTGCCCAAGCAGTTCGGGCACTTTTCGATCGAGATCCTCGAGGCCGAGGGGCTGGAGCGCTTTATCGAAGAGGTGTTTGCCTGAGGCACTGTCGAACTCGGTCGCTCACCGCAAGATCAGTGGGCTATAGGCGAAGCGTCCCGTAACCTTGACGGCGTTACCAGGGCTGTGTGCCCTTGGCCGAGGGGTGATTTGCCGGTATCGATCGATACCGGCACAGGTCGGTCACCAAAGCACGATATCGTAGGTCAGGTAGAGCCGATTGCTATCGCGGCCACGGGCGAAATCCGAGCGGTACACGTAGTTGCGCAGCTTGGCGCCCAGCCCCTTGAACGGTCCGGATTGCACAACGTAGGCCAGTTCCGCGTCGCGTTCCCATTCGCGCAACCCGTCTTCGCCTGAGCGGTGGTTGTCGCCACTAAGGTAGCGGGTCATGAAGGTCAGTCCGGGAACCCCTGCGGCAGCGAAGTTGTAGGCATAGCTGGCCATCCAGGTCTTTTCGTCTTCCTCGATGAATTTTCCGATACCGACGTTGCTGAACGAATACACGGTCGCGCCGCTGATGTAGGGCAGGCCGGCGTCGCCGCGCAGCACCTGGTAGCCGGTGCCGAAGGCATGGCCGCTGTGGCTGTAGGTCAGTTGCCCGCTGAGCATGTGGTTGTCGATGCGTCCGGCCTGGGCCGCGCCGTCGTCGCGGCTCCTGAAATAGCGCAGGTCGCTGGCAAGCGTGCCCCCGCCCAGCGGCAGGTCATGTTGAATGCCGGCGAAGTCCTGGCGGTAGAAGTCGCTCAACTCGCCGTGGAAATAACTCAGGCGCAATTGCTTGCTGACCGCGTAGTCGGCGCCGCCGTAGCTGAAATCGCCGGATTCGCGACCGCTGTAGCCGTCCAGAAACAGCCCGGTGCTGTTCGATGAGTCGCGTAGCTTGAAGCGATCCAGATGTCCGAATGTGAGGGTGAGGTTGTCGAGGTCGTTGCTGACCAGTTGGCTGCCCTGGTAGGTCTGCGGCAGCAGGCGGGCGTCGTTGTAGACCAGCACGGGGGTCTTGGGCAGCAGTGTTCCGTGCTTGACGACTGTCTTGCCCAGGCGTGCCTTGGCAGTGACGCCGGCGCTGGCGAATTCTTCAGCGGCGTGGCCGTCGTCGTGCACCGGCAGCAGGCCTGTGCCACTGCGTCCACGACCAGAGTCCAGGCGTACGCCAAGCAGGCCCGACGCATCGATGCCAAGCCCCAGGACACCCGGGGTATAGCCGGATTGATAATCGAGCAGAAAGCCTTGGGCCCATTCCACTCGTTCGCTCTTGGCGTTGGCGGCAGCACGGCTGCTCATGCCGTGTTCGTCACGGAAATTCTCGTTGAAATAGACGTTGCGCAGTTGCAGCTTCAGTGTGCTGTCATCGATGAAACCGGCAGCGCCAGCAACTGGCATGCAGCCGCAGAGCAGGGCACAGCCGGCCCCTCGCAGAACGATTCGAGACATGATCGGTACTCTAATGTGGGTCGCACAGAGGGCGGGCGCCAGTTGGCGCCGCGCAGTGGTTCAGACGAAGAAGGACAGGGCGCCGGTGAGCAGCGCCAACGCGGTGATCACCAGCGAGGTCAGCACCGCCCATTTCACCGTGGCCTTCTGGAAGTCACCGATGTCGCGGTCGACCATGCCCACAAGCAGCAGGGTCGAGGCCACCAGCGGGCTCATCAGGTGCACCGGTTGGCCGAGCACCGAAGCCCGGGCAATCTCCACAGGATCGATGCCGTAGGCTGCCGCAGCGTTGGCCAGGATCGGCACCACGCCGAAGTAGTAGGCATCGTTGGAGAGCACGAAGGTCAGCGGCATGCTGGTCAGCGCCACCACCAGCGGGAACCAGTGGCTCCAGGCCTCTGGGATCCAGTCCACCAGCGTCTGGGCCAGCGCATCGACCATCTTGGTGCCGGAGAAGATGCCGGCGAAGATGCCCGCTGCGAACACCAGCAGCACCACGGTCATGGCGTTGCCGGAATGGGCGAGGATGCGTTCTTTCTGCACCTCGAGCTGCGGGTAGTTGATCATCAGTGCCGCCACGAAGCCGATCATGAACAGGATCGCAGCGTGCATCAGGCCCATGACCAGGGCACTCATCACGATGATCACCAGCACCAGGTTGACGTAGGCCAGGCGTGGGCGTTTGTGCGGGTTATCGCCGAGGATCTCCTTGATGTAGCAGTTGCCGCCCCCGGACTCCAGCGCCACGTTGCCGATGCGTCGGCGTTCGGCACGACCGAGCAGGAACGCGGTGAACACCACCCAGGCGGCACCTCCGATCACCGTCGGCAGCATCGGGATGAAGTACTCGGTCGCATCCAGGCCAAGCGCGGCGATAGCGCGGGTCGCCGGGCCACCCCAAGGGCTCATGCCGCTCATGATGCTCAGCGACAGCATGGAAATCGTGGCCAGAATCATCGGGTTCATGCCGATGCGCTTGTACAGCGGCAGCATCGCCGCACAGGTGATCATGTAGGTGGTGGTACCGTCGCCGTCGAGGGCCACCAGCAGTGACAGCAGCGCGGTGCCGATGGCGATCTTGATCGGGTCGCCATTGACCCGCTTGAGGATCTTGCGAATCAGCGGGTCGAACAGGCCGGCATCGATCATCAGGCCGAAGAACAGGATGGCGAACAGCAGCAGGGCGGCTGAAGGCGCAACCATCTTCAGGCCGTCGAGCATCATTTTGCCCAGGTCCGGGGCGAAGCCGCCGATGAGGGCAAAGACGATCGGCACCACAGTGAGCGCGACGATCGGGGACAGGCGTTTGCTCATGATCAGGTAGGTGAAGGTCACCACCATGACCAGGCCTAGGAGTGCAAGCATGGGTCGTTTCTCTTGTTTTTATTGTCGTCATGGTCGCCTGGCGCGCAGGCGTCCGCCAGCCCCCGCCCGAGGCGGGGGATCAAGTGAGGTGAATGTCAGTGAGTACGATGGGGTGGGGTTGCAGCCTGGGTAGGCTGCCAGGCCTGCTCGGCCGGGGTGTCGGCTTTGCCGTTGGCCAGGGTGCGCATGAGCGTTTCACGGTCGCAGGCGTTCTCCGACAACGAAATGACCACGGTGGCTACCGCATTGCTCGCCAGACTGGTGAGGGCCCGCGCCTCGGACATGAAGCGGTCGATACCGATCAGCAATGCAAGGCCGGCCAGCGGGATGTCGTGGATGACCGTAAGGGTCGAAGCCAAGGCGACGAAGCCGCTGCCGGTCACACCTGCAGCCCCTTTGGACGACAGCAGCATGATCGCCAGCATGGTCAGGATCTGGCCGAGGCTCAGATCGATGTTGCAGGCCTGGGCGATGAACACCGCGGCCAGCGACAGGTAGATCGCGGTGCCGTCGAGGTTGAACGAGTAGCCGGTCGGTAGCACCAGGCCCACCACGCCTTTCTTGCAGCCAAGAGCCTGGAGCTTTTCCAGCATGCGTGGCAGCACCGGCTCTGTGGACGATGTCCCCAACACCACCAGGAACTCTTCGCGCAGGTAGCGCAGCAGCTTCCACAGGCTGAAGCCATGTGCCCGGCAGATGCCGCCCAGCACCACTATCACGAAGAAGGCGCAGGCAATGTACAAGGTGCCGATCAGCTTGGCCAAGGCGCCGAGCGAGGTGATCCCGTACTGGCCGACGGTGAAGGCCAGCGCGCCAAAGGCACCGATCGGGGCGAAGCGCATCAGGTAACCGAAGATGCGGAACACCATCTGCGAGGCTGACTCCAGCACCTCCAGCACCGGCCTTGCGGATTCGCCCATGGCTGAGAGGGCAAAACCGCAGAGCACGGCGATGAACAGCACCGGCAGCACTTCGCCTTTGTCGAAGGCACCGATGAAGGTCTCGGGGATGATATGCATGAAGAAGTCCACCACGCCCAGTTTGGCGGCGGAGGTGGTGTATTGGCTCAGGCCCGCAGTGCTGAGGGTCGCTGGGTCGATGTTCATGCCCACGCCTGGACGGAACAGGTACACCGCGACCAGGCCGATGATCAGGCTGACCACGGTCAACACCAGGAACAGCAACAAGGTCTTGCTCATCAGCCGACCCAGCGAACGGCGGTCGGTCATGCCGGCGATGCCGGTGACGATGGTGCAGAACACCACGGGTGCGATCATCATCTTGATCAGCTTGATGAAGGCATCGCCCAGGGGCTTGAGCGCAACGGCCTGTTGCCCCCAGAAGTGTCCGACCATCACGCCTAGCAGGACGGCGCAGAGGATCTGGAAGTACAGCGATTTCATGAGTTTCATAAGGCATCACCCATTATTGAAGTTGTGCGGATGCGCTGGATGGAGCTAAATCGGGCTTAGCCTGCGAGTCGCCGCGTGGACGGTGCGTAGACGAACCCCGAGAACAATCGGCGTGCGGTCCGTACCACCGAGGCTTGCAAGGTCTGGCCATCGGCACCGGAGCGCGACAGGGCGATGTCGATGACCCCGCTTGGATGCTCCAGACGTACCTCACGCAGGGCCTGGGCCTGTTCGCCGAGCAGGTCGCCGATCACTGTGCCCGGGCTGACACAGGCAGTGGCCAGGCCGATAGCGCCGGTGATCGCCAGCGCCCGGTGGCAGTTGTGCGGCATGAAGTAACGAACCTGCAGCGTGCCGTCGAAGCGTGGGGCAGACACGACCACCGGCTTTGGGATCACCATGTTGCTCACATCTCCCAGGCCCATGGCCCGGCCGGCTTTCAGCCGCAGGGCTTCGAGGCGTTTGAGCAGCTTTGCATCGGCGTCCAGTTGAGCCGGGCTCTCGCTGCCCTCAAGCCCCAGGTGCCGGGCGTCGACGATCATCATCGGCATGGCCATGTCGATGCAGGTGACTGGTACGCCATCGATCACCTGCTGGGACTGGCCAGTGGGGAACAGGCTGCCGGTCTTGCTGCCGACGGCATCGAGGAATGTCAGGTGCACGGGGGCGGCTGTACCTGGAACGCCGTCGATGGCGGTACGACCCTCGTAGCGCACGATGCCGCCAGGCGTCTGTACCAGCGAATTGACGAATGTGCCGGTATTGAGGTTGCGGATGCGCACCAGCGTCTGGCCGTCGTCACCTTTGACCAACCCTTGTTCGATGGCGAAGGGCCCGACCGCGCACAGCATATTGCCGCAGTTGGGCGCAGTATCGACACGGCGCTCGGCGACCATCACCTGCACGAACAGATAATCGACATCGGCATCGGGGTGCAGTGAAGGGCTGATGATCGCAACTTTGCTCGTCTGTGGGCTGCCACCGCCAATGCCGTCGATTTCCAGTTCATGGCCAGAGCCCATCAGGGATATCAGCATCTCGTCGCGCTCGACGATATTGGACGGCAAGTCCCAGGCATGGAAGAAGGGGCCTTTGGAGGTCCCGCCGCGCATGAGCACACAAGGAATTCGTTGCATGAAATCTAACTCTTGTTGATCAATGGGCATCATTGATGTGTCTGGGACAAGAGTGACAGGGGTGGATAAATCAATCCAATGCAAATATCGTCGCTATTATTGCGTTTTATAAATAAATTGACGGCCAGTGTCTGAAAGAGAATCAGCATGGAATATGAACTTCAGGACATACGATCTTTCGTGAAAATCGCCGAACTGGGTAGTTTTCACGAGGCAGCGGAGGTTTTGCATTTATCGCAGCCCGCCTTGAGCCGACGCATCAAGAAGCTCGAGGATGGCCTTGGGACACCCTTGCTCGAACGCACCACGCGGCGGGTCGGGCTGACCAGTGTCGGGCGTGACTTTCTACCCAAGGCCCGGCGCCTGCTGGACGATTTCGAGGATTCGATCCTGAGCATTCGCGAGCTGGCCGAGCGCCAGACCGGGCAGGTGACTCTGGCCTGCATCCCCACGGCAGCGTTTTATTTCCTGCCCTCGGTGATTCGCCTCTACAACGAGCAGTACCCCAAGATTCGCATCCGCCTGCTCGACCTCAGTGCCAACGATGGGCTTGAGGCGGTGCTGCGTGGCGAGGCCGATTTCGGGATCAACATGATGAGCGGGCAGCATCCGGACATCGAGTTCGTCCCACTGGTGCAGGAGCAGTTCGTGCTGGCCTGTCGGCGTGACCATGTGCTGGCCGGGCGCGTGTCTGTGAGCTGGACGGAGCTGGCAGAGCACCGGCTGATCGGGGTAGGGCGGCTGAGCGGCAACCGCATGCTGCTCGACCACGCGCTGTCGGGATTGGGGCTGCGGCCCAAATGGTTCTACGAGGTGCAGCACCTGTCGACCTCGCTAGGTATGGTCGAGGCTGGGTTGGGGGTGTCGGCGATGCCGAGCCTGGCGATGCCGGCGGCCGATCACCCGACCCTGGTCAGCGTGCCGCTGATCGAGCCTGAGGTGACTCGCACGCTGGGTCTTGTGTATCGCCGCGGCGCCTCATTGTCGCCAGCGGCGGAGAAGTTCGTCTCGATCCTGCTGGAACAGTGGCCGAACGTGTGATCCGCCCTGTAGACAGGGCGGGCCGCAGCGCCTCGATCAGCGAATCGCCACCGGGTTGATGTTCACCTGGGTCGAGCCTTTGTAGAGCGGCTGGCCAAGCACGAACATGAACTCGAAGGCCTTGTCCTTGACCAGCTCCCGGGTATCGATCAGCTCGAGGTTGTAGATGCCGCGCTTGGCCAGCATGAACTGGTTGACCGGGAACTCTTCGCCCCTGGGGTTCGGATACACCTCCGAGGCCCAGGTGTCACCGCCGAAGGCGACGATGCCCTGGTCGGCCAGCCATTGCGCAGCCGGCAGGTCGATGCCGGGCTCGGTGGCGAGGAACTGCGCGTTATCCTTGCCGATCAACTCCAGCCAGCCGGTGTTGAACAGCACCACATCGCCTTTGCGCAGGGTGATGTGCTGCTTTTTCAGCACGGCCTGGATGTCGGCGACGGTAAACGCGGTGCCGCCGGGAACGATGGCCTTGCCGTAGTGTGCGGTCATGTCCAGCACCACGCCGCGCGTCACCATCGGCGGCACCTTTTCGATGCCCAGCCTGGTCACGCCTTCGACCGTGACAAAATCGGCAGCCTTGTTGCCGTTGTAGTAGACGTTGTCGATGCCGATATGGCCGATGCCGTTGAGCTGGGTACCGACGCCGGTCCAGCCGTTGACCAGTTCATCGTTGAAGGTGAACTTGTTGCGACCGAGGGTCTGGCCGGCCTGTTCGCCGGGCTGGATGTTGTAGAGGTGGAAGCTGCGGTGGCGGAAGGCCGGCAGGTCCTTGCTCACCGGCACGGCGAGGGGGTAGGTCTTGCCGGTCTTGATCAACTCGGCGGCCTGCTTGACCACCTCGGGGGTGAGCAGGTTGGCGGCGCCGATTTCATCCTGTGCGCCATAGGGCGACGCTTGCCAGTCGGCGGCCAGTGCACTGTGCGCGGTTGCGGCCAGTGCGGTGGCCAGGAGCAGGGGTTTGAACACTTTCATGGAATCTCCGAGGTGTGAAATGAAGTCGGGAGATTCTCGGCAGCAGGTGGCTTGGGAAAAAGTAGCGGTCGGGACAATCACTTTTGCCTGCAGGTCAACAGGGCTGCCCACCTGTGCGAAGGCTCCGGCGTCGCCCTGCAACGTCGGAGCCGATGACACTCAGCCCAGGGTCTTGGCCAGCGCCTCCAGGCCGCCTTCATAGATGCCCTTGAACAGGGCTTGAACCTCAGCTTCGCTGACGCCGTTGGGTGTGAGCTCGCCGAACCACTCCACCAGGCTGCCATCACCGTCGGCCTTGATCCGCAGGGTCGCCAGGTAGTCGCCGATCGGGAAGGGGCTCTGCAGGATCGAGTAGCTGTAGCTGCGCGCCGCTTCATCGAAATGCTGCAGGCGCTCGACTTCGTCTACTTCACCGCGCCTGACATTTTTACTAGGGTCTGTATGAAAAGCCTTGAGACGAAGGTCAGGCAAGGCGAAAACAGCCGAAGAACGGCCGGGGTCGCGCTCGACTTTACGGGTTGTAAATGAGCATTCCGAGGCTGTTTTCAACGCAGCATCACCGAGTATCAAGGTTTTTCATACAGAGCCTAGGCCGCAGTCGCGGCGGCCTGACAACCAAAATCCGTATGCTCTGCGACGCCAACGGGATACCGTTGCGCTTCCTTCTCTCTGGCGGCCAAGCCAGCGACATCAGCTA
>NZ_JBNFMU010000098.1:0-1827 GCF_049942315.1 Pseudomonas wayambapalatensis | reverse complement strand
GGGTGGTCTTGCCTGCGGAGAGGAATTCGGGATGAAGTGCGCCGGCGAACGAGGGGGGCCACACGAGATCCAAAGGAAGGCTCAAGCCACCGGCAGTGGCGTATTTTTTATCCGAGCCACTAGACGTCACGCCGTGCCATGGGAGTGTGACGATACCGCCACAGTACGTTGGGCGATGCAGGTAAACTTGTTGGGTAGTGCGGTTGAAGCGTATTAGTAAGTGGCGGGATGTGAACATCTCGAATCGCGTGAAGCGGAGCCCAAATTTTAGGTAAAGCCATAATGTACCTAAGCCCGTGGTGAGGAAGAATGACGCCATGAGAAGCTGCTCGCCATAGGGCTCGCCATTATAGTTGAGTGCTAGGTTGAAAAGAAATTTTATGTCCTCTAAAACAATCGCTATATTTACTAATGAGTAAACTATAGCCGTAAGGGATAGTATGCTTATCAGTCCTCGTTTATCTTCCCACATACCATATCGCATTTCTAATATTTGCTCGTTGTAAATATAGACTGGTCCACGGCTTTTGGGTGTGTTGCAAGCAGGCTTTTTGGCGGATTCGAGCATTTCCAGGTCATCGCTTTCATATAAAGCTTTTCTTTTGACCTTCTTATACTGCTTTTCAAAAGCGTCGCGTTCTTCTTTTGGATCAATGTAGGCAAGCCATGTGAGCCATTCAACAAAATACATTATATGACCTCACTGGTCGCACTGAACAAAGCCTCAAGTTCTTCTGCATCCTTTGTGTAACCTTTGTGAGATAGTTGAAGGCGGAAGCAGCATTTGCTGCACCATTTTTCTAGCGCGTCTTCATCGAGAATCAGTAAGGCGATACTGCTGGCGAGCACTATGGCGCCTCCAATCCAGCTCAAACGACTGAGCCAAAGCATGGCAGCTCTGTTCGCCGCCAATCGTGCAGATAATCTTGATAAGGTCACGCTTAAGTTATTTACGCGGGCAGTGAAGACGCTAACCGACAGCCAGTGGAAAAGCGCACTAGCCTGTGAAAATGCTATTCCTCCTTGCCCCACGAGTAGCGCGAAAGTAGCACCTGTTCTAACTCCATAAGCTAACGCTAATGTTGGTTTGGATTTATTCTTTGCCTCTATAGCGTCGGCGATGTCCCACGTAATACTGACAATCCCCCCCACCGCCGCTAACCCGGCCCCCCACAGTCGATAACGTCCCAAACTAACTTGCGCACCTCGCGCAGTAACGCTGTTCTCACCAACACCTCTGAGCGTCACCTCAGTACCCACTGCAAGTAGTTCCATCCCCGCGGCCGCGCTGGTCAATGCGGCCGCAGTCACTTCACTCCAGAAGCGTCGGTCCTTGTCATCCCGCCTTCCTTGTAACAGCAGCAACCCGGCCTCCAGCAGGAGTAGCGCACTGGCCACACGCAAGCGATAGAACTGATTGCCGTGTACGCCTTGCAATGTCTCGACATAAGCTCGATTGAGGCGGCGCACGACAGGTGCCGCGACGCGGCCGGGCGACGGGGTTTGGCCTTCCAGCGCCTGCTCACTCAACCGCAGGTTCAATGCTTGCTCACCCAGTGAGGCAATGAGGTAGGTGCTCAGGCGTCGGTAAAGCAAGCGGTCGGCGCTGCCAGGGGCACCCACTGACAAGCTCTGTCGCCCTAATTGCCCGAGCCAGGCCAGCGCGCCGGCTGTGTTGGCGGGGCTGTGTTGCGCGAGCTGGTCCAGATGGCTATCGACCTGGCTGAAGTGTGCGGCGAGTTCCTTGGCTTGTTTGAGCGCTGTATCCAGTTGCTGCAAAGGATCGTCACCCTGCGGCAGTGCGTCCAGCGTTGTGCGTGTTTGCGC
>NZ_JBNFMU010000097.1:0-26092 GCF_049942315.1 Pseudomonas wayambapalatensis | reverse complement strand
GCTGACTGTTGTGGTTGGCGGGAGATGGCCGAACCGGCCATCGCCGCAGCGCCCAGGGGGGACAGGGCCGTGCGCGTATCCCAGTCGACCAGGCGTTGCACGTCGCGCAGCATCGCTTGCGCATGGGCCAGCAACTGATGGGCGAAGCTGATCGGTTGCGCCTGTTGCAGGTGGGTGAAGCCTGGGCACAGTGTGTCGACGTGCTGTTCGGCCTGGCTCACCAGGGCGTCCTGCAGGGCCAGCACCTGTTCGGCGAGCTTGCGTGCGTGATCGCGCAGGAACAGACGCAGGTCGTTGGCCGCCTGGTCATTGCGCGAGCGCCCGGCGCGCAGTTTGCCGCCCAGCGCGCCGAGACGCTCGGTCAGCACGCGCTCGAGGAACGTATGCACGTCCTCGTCGTCCTCGATCGGCTGCACGCGGCCGGCACAAAAGTCGGCATCGAGGGTGTCGATGGCGGCCAGCATGCGCGTGGTCTCGTCGCTGTCCAGCAGGCCTGCGCGCTGCAGCTCACGGGCATGGGCACGGGAGCCTGCGAGGTCGTAGGGCGCCATCTGGAAGTAGCGTTGTGGCGAGCGCGACAGGGCGGCGAGGGCGGCTGCCGGGCCTGAGGCGAAGCGGGCGCCCCAGAGGCGGTCGGTGGGCTGAGTCATTGTTGTCGTTCCTCGAAGGAGAATCTTGTGTCAGCAGGTTCGGGCCGTCATGACGCCTGCTAAGGCAGGTTTCACATAGGCTGGGGCAGGGTATAAAAATGAATTAAATCAATCGCTTGCGACTGAAATAGAAAGTTTGGAGAGTCTTGCAATATGCCGTTGCATAGGGTCATGATGGCGAGATCGGCTGATTTCTTGTTGTGCTATCCAGCCTGTTGAAAGCCGAGCGCGAGGTAAATACTTACAATGGAAACCTCACTTTCCACTGCGGGAAACCTGCCGGAAAAAACCCGGATTCGTGCGCCACTGGCCTTGAGTGGCCAGGACTTCAAATTGCTCAAGGTGTTCAAGGCAGTGGTCGAGGCAGGAGGCTTCAGCGCCGCGCAGAACGAATTGAACGTGGGCCTGGCAGCCATCAGCAAGCAGATTTCCGATCTGGAAATCCGTATCGGCATGCGTTTGTGCAGCCGCGGGCGGGAAGGCTTCAGCCTGACCGAAGAGGGGCAGGTGGTGTACCAGGCCTCGATCGAGCTGTTCAACTCGGTCGACAACTTTCGCGACCGCATCAGCAGTGCCCAGAACGAGCTGATCGGCGAACTGGGCGTGGGCGCCATCGACAACACCCTGTCCGACCGAAGCTCGCCCCTGATCGCCGCGATCCGGCAAATTTCCAGCGATCATCCGAAGGTGCGTGTACGCCTGAACGTGGCGCAACTGGACGAGGTGGAGCGCGGCGTCATCGAGGGTCGGTTCATTGCCGGCATTGTCCCGCTGTACCAGCGCCGGGAAGAGTTCGACTATTTCGAGATGTACCAGGAAGCCTCGGCGCTGTATTGCGGCGAAGGCCATCCATTGTTCGCCCGAAGCGATGCCGACATCCCCCTCGACAGCCTGCGCGAACACAACTTCGTCCACCACCGCTATGCCATGCACACGGCCAAATGGCAGTTCTTCGAGCAGGAGAACAACCAGACGTCGGCCACCCAGGTCGAGGCGGTGGCGATGCTGCTGCTCACCGGCAACTTCATCGGTTTTCTGCCGTGCCACTATGCACAATCGCTGGTCAGCCAGGGCCGCCTGCGTGTGATCCATGCCGAGGTGGTGCGTTTTCACACACCTTTCTGCCTGATCCTGCGCCACAACACCCCACGCAGCCCACTGGTGAAAACCTTCGCCCAGGCCATGGGGGTAAACCTGCGTTTGTCCGGGACTTGAGAAATAGCTACCACGTGCGTCCCTGCACTCGCTGGCTTCATGCGCTTTTTCAATGCCATGGAGCAGCATCATGCCGACCCGATCCCTTCCCGATGAAACGATCGATACACTGATCGCCAGCCGTCTGCCCAATTGGTTGAGTGCAGCCACGCCCGAACAACTGGACGCACTGCACCGGGCGTTGCGCGCCCAGCAACAGACGCAACATGCGGTGCGTGCCTTGCTTGGGCAGATCCAGCCACTGGAGGAATTTGCCGCGCCCCTGTTGAGCGAGGCGCTGGACAAACAGGTTCAACCCTCGCTGGATGTGCGCAGCAGCATGCTGCGGCGCGAGGTCCAGATCCGCTTCCCGTCGAGCGTCGGCTGGGCCCCGGATGGCATCGTCATGCGCAGTTTCGAACACAGCCTGCTGGCCTCGGCGCTGCATAATTTCGAGCGCGCCGAAACATCTAAGGTCGCTTGGCGGGCAGCGTCGGCAGTACTCGATGCCGAAGGCAACACGCTTGCCCTCCAGCCCCGGGCCTTCGCGGGCCTGTGTCGCACCCTGGATCTGGGGGGGCTCTACCAGCAGCATCTCAAGCACGTGCTGTTCGGCAACGATGCCATACGCCGACACAACGAAGCCCTGCTCGAACAGGGCTGGCGAGAGGGGCTGGAGGCCACAGCGTGGCTGGCGCGGCTTAAGGGTGATATCGACGAGCACATGCTGGCGGCGCTACAAAAGGTCTGCGCTTCGCCATCCCAGCCAGCCTCGCTGACGGCACTGGACATACGCCTGTTGGGCCGCAGGATCCAGGGGGTGGTGGTGTTCCAGATGCCCGGGCAAGAGGGAGCAGAAGGTCAACCTGAGCAGTTGATCGCCTGGATACCGGACGATCCGCAGGGCGCCTTGAGTGTCCACAGCTCCTGGTCCGAGCTGTTCAAGGCGCTGGGCCGGCGTTTTCGCCAGGCGGGTTACTGGTCGTTCTTCCAGCGTTTCGTCAGCGTAAAGGACCGCGTGCATTTCGCCCAGGTGCTGGAGCGCTTGCTGGCCCAAGGCGGCCCGCAGGATGCCATCGAGCTGGATGGTCGGTGGCAGCCTGTCGCAGGCCCGTTGTTCGCCCACCTGCGCCAGGTGCAGGTCGATACCCTGCTGGACGATGCAAAGGTGCTGGCCGTGCCGACCAGCCTGGTCGACAGCGTCGAGCGTGATCGTCGACTGCACTGGCTCAAGGGGCTGGGGCTCGACGTTCTGGGAATCGCCAGCTTCTTCGTTCCAGAACTCGGCTTGCCACTGCTGGCGATCACGGCCGAGCAACTGACCGAAGAGGTGTATGAGGGGTACCGTGACTGGGAACTCGGCGATCGGGAGGCAGCGCTTGGCCATCTTGTGGCGGTGGCGCAGAATCTTGCCCTGCTCGGCGTCACAGCCGGCGCCAGCAAGGTGCTTGAGCGGGTAGCGCAGGTCGACGAACTGGCCCCCCTACGGGGCGCCGATGGTCAATTGCGCCTGGCGCGTGCCGATCTTCCCGGTTATGCCACGCAAGAAGTGGCGCTGGCGCACGGTGAGCGGGCAACCCTCGACGGGCAGACGTATCAGGGGATCGAGGGTACGACCTATCGCTTGGGCGATGACCCGGATGTAGCGGCAGCGGCGCACCCGAACCGACCCGAGGCATCGACCATTGCGCTTGAGGACAACGGTGCCGGTGGCCTGCGCCATGCCCTGGAGCCTGCCCAGCAATGGCAGGGGGAAGGCATGCTGATACGCCGTCTGGGCAGAGGGTTGCGCCAGGTGAGTGACGATATGGCCGGTCCGCTGCTGCGCAGTATCGGGATGGACGAGGCGCAGCTACGGCGACTGCACCTTGAAAATGCACCTGCGCCAGCGCGTCTCTACGATGCGGCGCAGCGTTATCAATTGCACGACAGCTTTCCCAAACTGCGTGGCGCCGCGTTCGAAGCTCACGTCCGGGAGCAGGAGAACACACCAGGCCCGGCAGCGCAGCCCTTGCACCGTGATTTTCCCTCCCTCACGACGCGTGCGAGCCAGGAACTGCTCGACCAGGCCAATGCTGACCAGCTCCAGCAACTGCTGGAGCACGGACGGGTGCCGCTGGCGTTGGCCGAGCGTGCGCGCTGGCAGTTGCGTGACGCCCGTCTTGATCGGGCCTGTGCAGGTTTCGAGCAGGCCGCCGCGGTGGTTCAGGATACCGAACAACTGGCGTTGGGACTGTTGCAGGCCTGGTCGCCCTGGGACAGCTCTGTACGTATCGAGGTGCGTGACGGACAGTTCGACGGCCAGGTGCTGGCACAGGTAGGCGATTCGCTTGCCAGCCAGACGCGTCGAATGATCAAGACCGCGAAAGGCTATCTGGCAGTCGATGCTCAAGGGACGCCCATGCCGGGTGCCTACGCCACGGACGATCTGTTCCAGGCCCTGCTATGGCATCTGGATGCACCACAACGGTTGCAGTTGGGCGAGGCGGCCCGTTCTGCCCGGCACCTGGCCGATGCCCTGGCCGCGCGCGCCTTTGCCCAGCGCGAGCAGGCTGCCCGCCTCATTGGCATGGCGCCCATCGGTACAGGGCTGCGCCCTGCGCAACGGTTGGGCGACGGACGCATCGGTTACCTGTTGAGCGGCCGCCCCGAAGGGTCACGTCGTGCCTTGCTGCGGGGTTATCAGCAAGTCTTTCCGACCCTGTCGGATGTAGAGGTCGAAGCGTATCTGGAGACTGTGCGCCAGCGCGGCGAGGGCCTGTGGGATCACCTGCGCAACCTGCAACAGCAAATGATTAGCCTCAACCAAAGCCTGGGCAGCTGGCGTCGTGAGGCAACCCGCGCGCCCATGATCGAGCGGCGTCGCCTGATCGCCCAGCGCATCCGCCATTGCTGGCGGCGCAAGCGTGTCGAACACGATGGCACGTACCGACTGATCATCGACAGCGAACGGCTTGATAGCCTGCCCACACTTCCTGAGGGCGTGACGTTCGAGCATGTCACCCAACTGACATTGCGCCGCCTGAACCTGCAGGCCATCGACGCAGATTTCCTCTCGCGCTTTGCCAACCTGCGTAGCCTCGATCTGCGTGACAACCTGATCGACAGCATCCCTGAAGGGCTGCAACTACTGACGCAGCTCACCGAACTGCGCCTGGCCGGCAACCAGATCGTCATCGACGAAGCCGGCATGGCCAGGCTGAGCGTGCTGACGCAACTGCGTACCCTGGACCTTGCGCACAACCCCATCGGCCGACTGCCGCCGCTTGGTCCCCTGGAGAACCTGCAGCGTCTGTCATTGCGCGGTACGGGGTTGGTCGAGCTGCCAGTCGAGGTGTACATGCATCCGCAGCTCGAGGATATCGACCTGCGCGACAACAACATCAGCGACATGAGCCCGACTCTTGCGCGTTCGCGTCGTCGCCTGGCCGGCCTGAGCCTGCATGACAATCCGCTGCCTGAAACAGCACAGGCCACACTGCGTACCGCAATGGGAGAGGATGCTGCGGTGATCGTGCCCCTGCGCCGACATGCCCCGGGAGGGCAGGAGTCGCTCGAACTCTGGCTGGCAGGTTCCACCGATGCGCAGCGGACGGTGCGCGAGGCCCAATGGAATGGTCTGTTGCACGAGCCGGGTAGCAGTGACCTGATGCGCTTCCTGCATGATCTTGGCCGCTCCCGTGATTACGCAATACAGGGGCTGGATCTGCGACGCAGGGTCTGGCAGGTGATCGACGCCTGCGTACAGAACAGCGAGGTTCGCGAGGCGATCTTCCAGCAGGCTGCCGGGCCACGTACCTGCTCCGACCAGATGCTGCTGATTCTCAGCCTGCTGGAAGTTCGCGCCCTGGTCGCCACACGTACCATCGGGCTGGCCCCCGCTGCGGTTGGCCCCGCATTGACGCAATTGGGCCGCGAGCTGTATCGGCTGGACGAGGTCGACAGCATCGCCGCCCGGCACATTCAGCAGGCACGTATCGCCAATCCCTATGGTTTGCACGACGAGGTAGAGGTGCATCTGGCTTACCGGGCCGGGCTGGTCAAGCCGCTCGGGTTGCCGGCCCAGTCACGTTACATGTACCACCGGATGTTCTCCGATGTCGGGGAGGCAGAACTGCGTCGGGCGAGCACGGCGATCCTGCAGGCGGAAACCAATGCCCGCATTGCCGCATCGTTGGTACAGCGCAGTTTCTGGCAGGACTACCTGCGCAACACGCAGGCCGAAGCCTTCGAAACGCTGAACCAGCCCTACCATGAGCGCCTCGAAGCACTGATGGCCGAGGTCGAGTCCTCGCCTGAGCAGGGCGTGCTCGACGATATCCAGACGTTGGCCGAGGAGCGCAGTACTGCCGAGCGCGAGTTGGTCCTGGCGTTCACCTTGAGCATGCTGGACGCGCATCCGTGGGTTGGAGGCTAGCTGCTTGAGCGGGCGCTGTTTCAAGACTTGCAGGGCAGGATGGGGGCGCTCGCGAGGATGTGCCAAGTCGATAGGCAGGTCTTCGCGAATGCGCCCCGGGTGGGCATCCATCACGATCACTCGGTCACCCAGGTACAGCGCTTCTTTGAGGTCATGGATGACCTACACCCAGGTATTGCTCGCTCATTCGCCGCGTTTGCACCTGTGTCCTGCAGGTGCGGCGGCGTACCTCTGTCGCAGCGGACACCAGGAAAAAATCATCAAGCGCGGAATTATTTAGTGTCCATTTGTATCTGACCCCATAGGGCCCGTTGCCACTATTGCTTTGGCTGCGTGGCCAAAAACCGTTCGCCCGCCCGCTCTGCCCCGGGGACAGCGGATTGTCACGACAGGTCAGCTACAGAGTAAGCACTTATGAAATCACGCAAGAGAGTCAAGCCGATCGGCTTGAAAGACATCACCATCGTCGACGACGCCAAGATGCGCAAGGCGATCACCGCCGCGGCGCTCGGCAACGCCATGGAGTGGTTCGACTTCGGCGTCTACGGCTTCGTCGCCTACGCCCTGGGCAAGGTGTTCTTCCCCAACGCCTCACCCAGCGTGCAGATGATCGCGGCTCTGGCTACCTTCTCGGTGCCTTTCCTGATCCGGCCGCTGGGCGGTCTGTTCTTTGGCGCCCTGGGTGACCGCTACGGTCGCCAGAAAGTCCTGGCGGCGACCATCGTCATCATGTCGCTGAGCACCTTCGCCATTGGCCTGATACCGTCCTATGCCTCGATCGGCATCTGGGCGCCGATCCTGCTGTTGCTGGCCAAGATGGCCCAGGGCTTCTCGGTCGGCGGCGAGTACACCGGCGCCTCGATCTTCGTCGCCGAGTACGCCCCGGACCGCAAGCGCGGCTTCCTCGGCAGCTGGCTGGACTTCGGCTCGATCGCAGGCTTCGTGCTGGGTGCCGGTATGGTGGTGATGATCTCGGCCATCGTCGGCGAGGAGAAATTCCTCGACTGGGGCTGGCGCCTGCCGTTCCTGGTCGCGCTGCCGCTGGGCATCATCGGCCTCTACCTGCGCCACGCCCTGGAGGAGACGCCAGCCTTCCAGCAGCACGTCGACAAGCTCGAGCAGGGTGATCGCGAAGGCCTGGCCTCGGGGCCCAAGGTGTCGTTCAAGGAGGTGGCCACCAAGCACTGGCGCAGCCTGCTGACCTGCATCGGTGTGGTGATCGCGACCAACGTCACCTACTACATGCTGCTCACCTACATGCCCAGCTACCTGTCGCACAACCTGCACTACAGCGAAGACCACGGCGTGCTGATCATCATCGCGATCATGGTCGGGATGCTGTTCGTGCAGCCGGTGATCGGCTTCCTCAGCGACAAGGTCGGCCGACGTCCCTTCATCGTGGTCGGCAGCGTCGGCTTGTTCGTGCTGTCGATTCCGGCGTTCATGCTGATCAACAGCGGCAGCCTCGGGGTGATCTTCGCCGGTTTGCTGATCCTGGCGGTGCTGCTGAACTTCTTCATCGGTGTGATGGCCTCGACCTTGCCGGCGATGTTCCCCACCCACATCCGCTACAGCGCCCTGGCGAGCGCCTTCAACATCTCGGTGCTGATCGCCGGCCTCACCCCGACCATCGCCGCCTGGCTGGTGGAAAGCACCGACAACCTGTACATGCCAGCCTATTACCTGATGGTCATCGCCGTGATCGGCCTGCTTACCGGGCTGACCATGAAAGAGACCGCCAACAAGCCGCTGCGCGGCGCGGCGCCTGCGGCCTCGGACCTTGAGGAAGCCAAGGAACTGCTGCAGGAGCACCACGACACCATCGAGCAGAAGATCGAGGACATCGACGAGCAGATCGCCGAACTGGAGGCCAAGCGCAAGGTGCTGGTGCAGCAGCATCCGCGGATCGAATGAGCCAGGAAACAGTGATGGCGAAATGATGCAACCCCCTCGGGAGTGAACCAACTTTCCGGCTCCACTATGGACAGTGAGTCGGAACCATGGAATCAACCCTTACCCCGCAATCGCAAGCCCCAGCAGCGCAGGACACTGCGCTGCTGCCCACCTTCAGCAGTTCTGCTACGCACACCTCGGTCCAGGATCTGGCCCACTGGCAGTTGCTCGCCAGCGTGCTGTTCGATGTCGGTGCTCGCAGAGCCACGCCTTTTCGCACTTCCCTGACGGTCTACCACTTCAGTCGTTTTCTGTTTTGCAGCGGCCATCTGGACGCAGCCCGTTATCGGCGCGACAGCACCCGCCTGGGGTGGTGCGACCTCGATCACTACCTGTTGCACTTGCCACTGCAGCGTGGCCTGGCCTGCGCCAATGGCCTGCGGGTGCGCCCGTGGGACGTGGTGTTGCTCGATCTGGCGCAACCGGCCACGTTCAGCATGGCGGCCAGTGAGGGGATCAGCCTGCTCATACCGCGCACAGCGCTATCGCTGCTGTTGTTCGACGCCGGCCAGTTGCATGGCCTGGTGCTGCGTCGGGAGACGGCCGCCGGTATGTTGCTGGCGCGTCTGTTGTCGTCGCTGGAGGCCACCGCGCCGCAGCTGGGCATGGATGAAGCGCTACGTCTGGCCTTGCCGCTACTGGGGATGGTCGCGGCCTGCCTGGCCAAGGCCATGGCTGGCCAGGCGCAGGCCCAGGTCGCAGGCCAGGCTGACCTGGGGCGTCGTGTACGCCTGCACATCGAACGCAACCTGCACCGTGAAGATCTCACCCCGGCGGTGCTGGCCAAGGAAGTCGGCACTTCGCGCAGCCAGCTGTACCGCTCGTTCGAGCGCTTCGGCGGGGTGCGCCACTACCTGCTGCAACGCCGCCTGCGTCGCTGCCTGTTCGCCCTGTGCGACAGCACCAACGCCGGTCGGCGCATCGGCGACCTGGCCTACGACCATGGCTTTGTCGACGAAACCCATTTCAGTCGCCTGTTTCGCAAGGCGTTCGGTCTCTCGCCGCGGGCTGCGCGTACGGCGCTGAACAATGGCGGCGTCTCGGGATTCTGCTGCCTGGTGCCGGCCAATGGCGAGCGGCCTGTGCTCGATCACTGGATCAGGGAACTGATCCATGGCTGAGTGCACGGCCAGATGAACCTGGGACGCACATCCAGGTTTTCGGGACGCCCATGCCGGGACGGCGCCTGTCACTGGCCATAACCTGACCTCACCACCCACAACAGGTGTCAGCCGCAGATGGCCCGTTCCCGTGACGGCCCGCGCCCGGCACCGACAATCGACAAGGAGCGTCTGTCGTGGCGAACCACTCCCTTCATCACTTGATCCAGAGCATTGCCGGTGCCGTGGCCGAGGCCCAGGACAAGATTCAGCGCTTCCAGATGGCGACCGTGCGCCAGTACTTCGATGACGACAACCGTCCGGTCAGTGTCGATGTGCGCCTGCCGCTGCAGTCACCCGATGCCAAGGAGGGCGAGGAGCGCCTGGTACGGGTGCCCCTGCTGTCGCTGGTCGGCTCGCGTTTGCTGACCGTCAAGGACATGCAGATCGACTTCGAGGTCGGCCTGCATGCCGATCACCGTGAGCCGAGCGCTGCACAGGCCGGCGAGGTCGACCCCGACTCGCCGTGGCCGACCGATACACACACGCCTTTGAACGTCGATATGGGCGTTCGCCGAAATGGTGAAAGCGGGCCAGTGGCGCGCGTCACCCTCAGAGTCGAAACCCAGCCCTCGTCCGAGGGCATGGCGCGACTGATCCACAACCTCGATAAATTGATCTAGGAGAGACGTCATGTCTGACTTTGTTATGGGTAACCAATTCCGCGGCCTGCCGATGGCAGACCTGATCGGTGCCCCCCTGAGCGCCGCCTGCGACGCTCAGGTCCGCCTGGCCAATGCCACCGCGAACTTCATCAAGGTGATTGGCTTCCTGCCCCCGGCCGACCCGGCCAACGCCGGCCCCAACGATGTCGGCGACATCCGCAACGTGTCGTTCCGCTACGACCGTTCGGCACCGACCGAAGACGATCCGGCCGCCATCGAAAAAGTCGAGCTGCAACTGCCGCTGCTGGCGGTGGTGAAGGTGCCCAACCTTGCGATCAACAAGGTGGACATCAGCTTCGACATGGAGGTGCGCAACTCCGAGCAGTCACGCGACACCGAAGACCGCTCCGGCAGCTTCTCCGCCGAGGCCAAGTTGGGCTGGGGGCCGTTCAGCGCCAAGGTCAACGTGTCCGGTTCGGTGGCCTCGCACAAGGAGAACACCCGTTCCACCGACCAGTCGGCGAAGTACCACGTCGAGGTCCATGCCGTGGACGATGGCATGCCTGAAGGCCTGGCGCGGGTGATGGACATCATCGCCCAGTCGGTTACGCCCAAGATCGCCGCGTGATGCGCGGATGTCCTGAGCGACACGCTGGCGAGGGATGGGCCTGATCCGCAGGCCGACGCTGGCAACCAGTTTTTCCGGAGAGGGAATGCCGTGATGTTTGATTTGACGGATGTTGGATATGTGAAGCGCATCGTGGTCGGCAGCCTCGATCCGGAAAAGCTGACCCCGGAGGAGGCGGTCGAGGCACAGGCCGCATTGCTCAACCGCTGCCTGAGCGGCACGCCGCGCGGGCGGGTGCTGGGCATCGAGAAGAGCTTCAAGCTGCTCAACATCGGCGAGCACCAGGTCGTGCTGCAGGCATTGACCTACCACGTCGGTTTCGCCCGCAGGCCCTACTGGCTGACGGACGAGGCGGAGCAATCGTGATGGGCAGCCTGGAACAGTTCGTGATGGCGCTGGGCGCCGAGATGCAGCGTTCGCAGCAGGCCTGCAATCGACTATGGCCGGGCACCCAGGTGGCTTCGTTGAGCCTGGTGCTGGACGCCACGGTGGAGCCGGTCGGGGACGGTCTGGCGTTGCGTGTCGGCGGTACGCCTGCACGCGGACGGGGCAGTCATGCGTTGAGCATCGAGGTGCCGGGCTATGGCAACGAGGCCATCGTCGTGCGCGTGGATGGCGAGCTGCTGGGGATCTACAGGAGGCCAGGCGATGAGCAGGCGCAATGACCGTTCGATGCTGTTGGTTCTATCCCCGGAGGAGGGCAGTGCCTTGAAATCGATCATCGATCTGAAGTCGGTTGGCAGCCGCAGGATGTCCGGCCCCAGGCGACTGGTGATCGGCATCGGTGCCGGCCTGCTGGTAGCGCTGATGGCACTGGGCCTGGTGCGTCCGGAGTTGGCGATCGCCATCGCCGAATGGGCGGGCTTGCTGTTGGCGTTCTGAACATGTGCATTCATTCAACAAGGAGAGTCGAGATGAAATCCACCCTTGCAACACTGGCTGGTGCACTGGCACTGGCGACACTGCTGCCGGCGTTTGCCGAGCAGAAATTCGTCGGGCATTTCGAGACCGACGACGAGTTGCTCGACCTGATCCTGGTCATTCCCGACGAGGGACGTGAAGGGAAAGGCCGACTGCGCATCGATACCTGGTCGTGCAATCTGGAGTTGGGCTCGCCATCCCGGATCGCCGATGCCATTCGCTACCCCATCACCAAGGCCGATGCTGGCTACTGCGCCGCGCTGGACAAGGGCTACGTGCTCGGTTGGCCGGTCGGCAACGATCTTCAGGTCCAGGTGTTCAGCCGCAACAAGAAGGACAGGTTCGGCGCTCGCCTGACCCTCGTTCGCAAGTAGCGGCCAGACCCGCTCGACCCACCGCAATCCCTATCGAAACCAGCGCAAGGCAGGCAATCACCGTCGCCGACGGGAAAGTCGTGCCCGCTGCAAGGAGGCAAGCATGTGCATCAAGCAATCGGTTGGTGAAGGTGGCAACAACGACAAGGGCGATGTCCGCACCCTGCAGTTGTTGCTCAACATGAACAGCGGGCGCGGCGAATTCGTCTGTGCCCTGGTTACCGACGGGCTCTGGGGGCCGGGCTCGCGCACGGCCCTGAAGCGCTACCAGGAACTCCAGGGCATTGCCCAGAGCAAGACGGTCAGCGCCAACGACAACACCCTGAACGCCCTGCGCGCAGGCCTGCCGTCGACGATCGGCACGGCGACCTTGTGGGCGGTGCTGATCCATGCGACCGGCGCCAAGGTCGAGGCGTTTCGACAGCCCATCCTCGATGTGTTCGCTCGCTACAAGATCGACACGCCACTGCGCCAGGCGCACTTCCTGGCGCAGATCGCTCATGAAAGCGGGTGCCTGCTCTACACCGAGGAAATCGCCAGCGGCAGCGCCTATGAAGGGCGCAAGGACCTGGGCAACACCCAGTCGGGCGACGGCAAGCGTTTCAAGGGACGAGGCCTGATCCAGCTGACCGGGCGGGCCAACTACCGCCAGTACGGCCAGGCCTGCGGGCGCGACTTCGAACTCAAGGATGCGCCCACCCTGGTCAGTACCGACCCGTTCCTGGCGGTGGATGTCGCGGGCTGGTTCTGGGACAGCCGCAAGCTCAACACCTACGCCGACAAAGACGACGTGAAGGAAGTCACCCGCCGCATCAACGGCGGCTTCAACGGCCTCGACGACCGCATCGCCTACCTGACCCGCGCCAAGTGGCTGCTGGGGCTGTGACCGCTTTGCCGGGCACTCGCCCGAGCAACGCATCAATGATTCAACCCAACGAAAAGGAGCTTCACGATGAACAAGCGTATTGTCGGAAACTGCACACGCCTGGCCCTGGTCAGCCTGGTGAGCCTGGCCGGCATCGGTGCCGCCCAGGCCGACCCGACCTGCAGCAAGGGAATCCTGGCCGGCACCCCGCGGATCAATGCCCAGCACATCTTCTGCGGTGAGGTCAGCGCACCTGACGTTGCCAAGGGCTTCCACAGCCGTCCGGGCGGGATCAACCCCGACAGCGTCAGCAATGCACCGGCCGGAACGCACGGCGCGGGTGATATCTACACCTTGAAGAACTTCACCATCGCCGAGGGTGCCAGAAGCGGGACGAAGAGCATTTCCACGATGTTCCCCGATCGCTGCACCGAGACCCAGGTGATCGCGGCGGTGCGCAATGCCTACGCCACCAAGGTCCAGGATGCCTCGAACAAGAGCAAGTATGTGGGCTCGTCGGGGACCGAGTGCCAGAAGGGCACACCGGCCGCTGCGTTCGATATCGTGTTCTATTTGAACGGCGATCTGATCAATACCGCCTATCCTAAACCCTGATTGCATCCACTCGTCGCCACGGGGCAGGTACCCGTGGCGACCGTTTTTTTACCGTGCGACAGGAGTACGCCCATGACCGTTTCCGATGGCTTGCAGGCATTCATCGCCGAAGAGTTGACTCGCGAAAGCATCGATACCCTGCTGGAAAAGGCAGAGGCCGTGCGCTACGGATCGGCCGATGTCACCTACAGTGGCAACGCCTTCCTGGTGACTTTCGAGGCGGACACCGCTGTGCTGCGCCATCACCACGTGGCTGACTGGCCGGTAGTGCGGGTTCCACTGGCCGAGTTCATTCAGCGCTTGCGCGAGTGGGCCGAGTAGGGTGATCCGAGAGCGTTTCATGCGATGATGGCCAGCCGCTTTTAGCCGGGACACCCCAAGCACAGGGCGGCTGCCTTCGACCAACCATGGATGATCATCGTGTTCAAACCGCTACTCCCTCTCGCCCTGAGCGCCCTGTTCCTGGGCGGCTGTGCCGGCCACTCGCCGAGCAAAGACCAGGTTTCCCTGCGCACCGACAAGGGTGCGATCGTCGGTATCTGGGCGATGATGCCGCTGAAGAACGGCATCGCCAACGTCGCCGAATACAAGGCTGACGGCAAGGTGCTGCTGCACCCGTTCAACTGCGCCGAGCCCAAGACCCAGGCCGTAGAAGTCTCCGACTACAAGGTCGCGGAGGACGGCAGTTCGATCCACGTTCAGTCCGAGGCGCGTGCGTTCGACCTGAAGGTCTTGGGTTTTGCCCCGAAGGTCATGATGTTGAGCATGCCGGTCGCCGATACCCAGCTCACCTTCCTCTACCGCAAGGTCGAGCAGGTGGCGCCGCTGTGTGACCTGTACGTCGATACCAAGGGCGAGACTGCGCGGCGCACGCCGTTTCAGGCAAGTGACTTCACCCCGGCGCCGGCGGTGCCAGCCCATGCGGGGCTGGAGCGCTATATCGGCAAGTGGGCGAGCAAGGCCGGGGCGGTGCAGATCGAGGTCGTGCGTGACGCCAGCGGCGTCTACCTCTATCACCGCCCGGACGAGAACTGGCACTACCTGTACAACAACGTGCGCTGGACCGGCGATACCCTGGCCTTCAACAGCTACGCCTACACCGAGAAGCCGGCGCTGTTCCGCCATCCCTACCACAAGACCAATACGCCCATGACCCTGGAGCCGCTGGAAAACGGCCAGGTGCGCATGACCTACCTGATCGACGGCAAGCGTTTCGACAGCCTGCTGCAACGGACCAAGGACTGAGCCGAAGCCTGTAGAGGTGGGCCTCCATCATGGCGGCCTGTCTCTACAGGGTTACGACTTATAAACTAATTTGCATATTAGTTTATTGCTAAAATCAATTTAATTTATTTATAGCGACTCGGTACAGTCAGTGCTCCAGCGCACGTCCACCCCCGAGGAGCGCCATGCCGATCCGTTCCCGCCTGATGACGCAACGGCTGGACGTTACCCCAACCTTCGCCAAGGGTTTCAGCGTACCTGCCGACTGAGGCACGCGGCGAGGTTCATACCCCTCGGGTCAGTCCGCCATCGACCTTGATGTTCTGCCCGGTGATGTAGGCCGCGCCTTCGCTGGCCAGGAAGGCAATGGTCGCGGCGATTTCCTCGCTCTTGCCGTAGCGCTTGAGCGGCACACTGTCGCGGCGCTGCTCGGTGGCCGGCAGGCTGTCGATCCAGCCGGGCAGGACGTTGTTGATCCGCACGTTATCCTTGGCATAGGTGTCGGCGAAGATCTTGCTGAAGGCTGCAAGGCCGGCACGGAACACGGCCGAGGTCGGGAACAGGTCGCTGGGTTCGAAGGCCCAGGCGGTGGAGATGTTGATGATCACGCCGCTTTGCTGTTTCTGCATGGTCGGGGTGACCAGGCGGGTCGGGCGAATGACATTGAGCAGGTAGGTGTCCATGCCCTTGTGCCAGTCGTCGTCGCTGATTTCCAGGATCGGCGCGCGCGGGCCATGGCCTGCGCTGTTGACCAGCACGTCGATGCGCCCCCATTTCTCCAGCACGGTGTCGACCAGGCGTTGCAGGTCGTCGTTGGACTGGTTGCTGCCGGTCACGCCGATGCCACCCAGTTCGCTGGCCAGGGCCTCGCCCTTGCCCGATGAAGACAGGATTGCCACCTTGAATCCGTCTGCGGCCAGGCGCCGCGCCGCGGCTGCACCCATGCCGCTACCGCCGGCGGTGATGATCGCTACTTTTTCTACTGACATGTGACCTCCGATGGAATGCTTGGCTGATGTGATGGGATCAGCCTAGCACCCGTGCGCCGCTGGCAGGGAGGCAGCAGGGGTTTGTCGATTCAGTAGAAAATCTATTGCCTCAGGGCCTTTCCACCTGCTCCAGCAGCCAGCCGCGAACCACGTCCAGAGCGGTAGGCGTGCCGCCCCTGCGGGGCCAGACCAGATAGAAGTGCTTGTCCATCTCCAGCGCCTGCTCGAACACCTGCACCAGCCGCCCGGCCTGCAGGTCTTCCTGCACGAACAGTTCGCTGGACAGCGCCAGCCCTTGCCCGGCCACGGCGGCTTCGATGGCCAGCGAGGTCTGGTTGAAACGCACGTTCTTCGGCATCGGCTGTGTCGGCTGGCCGAACAGCTGGGTGATGAATTCAGGCCAGAAATTATGCGCATCGTGCAGCAGCAGGAAATGCTGCAACTGCTCGAGGCTGTGCGGTGCACCCCATTGCGCCAGCAGTGCAGGGCTGGCCACCGCGACCACCCGCTGCCTGAGCAGCAGTTCAGTGTTGAGCCCGGCGCCGAAAGGCGGATGGCCGTAGCGCACGGCAAGGTCCACGCCGTCGGCCTGGAAGCGCGACAGGCGATCGGTGGCCAGCACCCGCAGGTCGATCTCGCCATGGGCCTCGGTGAACGAACTCAGCCGGGGGATCAGCCATTTCGAGGCGAAGGTCGGGGTGACGCTGACGGTGAGGTGAAGGTTGTCCGGGCGCAGTGCCGCAGTGGCTTCGCCGATCAGTGCCAAGGCGTTGCGAATACTGTGGCTGTAGCCCAAGCCCGCGTCGGTCAGGCGCAAACCACGTGGCAGACGTTCGAACAGCCTGATGCCCAGGCTCGCCTCCAGCCCCCGTACCTGCTGGGCCACGGCAGCCTGGGTGACACCCAGCTCCTCGGCCGCCAGGCGGAAATTCAGGTGGCGCGAGACAACCTCGAACACACGCAGGGCATTGAGTGGGGGGAGGGCGGTCGGGCCTTCGGTCATGGTCGTGTCTGCTGGTGGGGATCGACGGAGGATAACAGTTTGCGCCGCCAGCCCTGTTGCAGGATCGGTGTAACCGGTACCCTCGACGGCCCACCGTTTTCAGGAGCATGCCTATGCCTATGCCTATGCCTATGCCTCGAGGTGCCGTGATCGCAGCCGGGCTGCTGCTGTTCGCCAGTGCACAGGTGCTCGCCGAGCCCCCTGCCGTGATGCAGCGCTACGCCTGCAGCGCTTGCCACCAGTTGGATGTGCGGGCCGTGGGTCCGTCCTGGCGAGAGATTGCCGCGCGTTATCGCGATGGCAGCAAGGGCACCGGGCAGCTGGTGCAAAGCATTCGGCAGGGCAGCCGGGGGCAATGGGGCGTGGTGCCGATGCCGCCACAGGCGCAAGCCCGCGAGGAAGATTTGCAGGCCATTACCCAGTGGATTCTCGAACAGCGCTGAGTGCTGGGTTGACTATCCTTAAAATCGAAATGAAGCGTCCTGATTTATCCTTCTTATCGAGACGATCCTGAACGCATAACCTGTGCCTCACCGACATCCGGCGAGGCCGTCAGCCCATGCAGCAAGTCCCTGTCTCACGTGCCCTCGCGGCACGCCTGCTCTGCCACTTCCCGAGCCAGTGCGAGAAACGCGGTCATGCCTGCCGAGGGATTGCGCCGCCCCGCGTAGTACAGGCACAGCCCCGGCAATGGTGGCGTCCAGTCGTCCAGCACGCGCACCAGGCGACCGGCCGCGATGTCCTCGCGCACATCCTGTTCCATGAAGTAGCCAAGGCCCACGCCAGCCATGACGGCAGTACGTGCCAGGCTGGCCTCATCCAGGGTGATTGGCCCTTGCACCTCGATCTGCTGTGCGCTGTTGCCGTTGGCGAAGCGCCAGCGGAACAGTGCGCCATCGGGCAGGCGCACGCGGATGCAACTGTGGCGCTGCAGGTCGGCTGGCAGCCGTGGCGTGCCCCGCGCGGCCAGGTAGGCAGCGGAGGCGACCACGGCATAGCGCTGCGGCCGGCCGAGGGACAGGCTGATCATGTCACTGGGCACCAGGTCGGCGACCCGCACGCCCAGGTCGAAACCGTCGGCGACGATATCCACCAGCCGCCCCTCGGTGACCAGGTCCACCTGCATCTGCGGATAGCGCCGCAGGAACTCCAGTACCAGCGGCCCGATGATCTCGCGTGCGGCGAAGGCCGCAGCGTTGATGCGCAGCATGCCGCTGGGCTGTTCGCGCTGGGCGCGTACCACCTCCAGGGCGCCTTGTACCTCGCCCAGCGCCGGGGCGACGTGCTCGACGAACAGGCGCCCTGCATCGGTCAGCGACACGCTGCGCGTGGTGCGGTTGAACAGTCGCACGCCAAGGTTCGCCTCGAGCTTGCCGATGGCGTTGCTCAAGGCAGTGGTGGACATTCCCAGGTCGATGGCCGCCGCGCGAAAACTGGCGCGTCGGGCGATGGCGAGGACGGCATCGAGGTCATTGAGGCTGACGCGCTCCATGGTTCGGCTCGTTCGGACAAAAACACGATTCTATCCGCAACCCAGGTTGCTACCACCGGAGAATATCCATGAGTGATCCATCAGAAACCCTGCGCGGCAAGCGCGTACTGGTCACCGCCGGCACCAAGGGCCTGGGCAAGGCCACGGTCGAGCTGTTCGTCGAACTGGGCGCCCGGGTGCTGACCTGCGCGCGCAGCGCGCCCGCCGATGCCCCTCAGGCGTCTTTCGTCAGCGCCGACCTCACCACCCTCGCGGGGTGCGAGCAGTTGGCGGGCGAGGTCGAGCGGCAACTGGGCGGGGTCGATGTCATCGTTCATGTGCTGGGCGGCTCCAGCGCACCGGCCGGGGGCTTTGCCACACTGGGCGAGGCGCATTGGCAACAGGAACTGGACCTCAACCTGCTGCCTGCCGTGCGCCTGGATCGCGCCCTGTTGCCCGGCATGCTGGCGCAGGGCGGCGGGGTGATCGTTCACGTCACCTCGATCCAGCACCATCTGCCGCTGCCGGAGGCCACCACCGCCTACGCGGCGGCCAAGGCGGCGCTGTCGACCTACAGCAAGAGCCTGTCCAAGGAAGTCGCGCCCAAGGGCGTGCGCGTGGTGCGGGTCGCGCCCGGCTGGATCGAGACCGAGGCCTCGGTAGCCCTGGCCGAGCGCCTGGCCAGCGAGGCGGGCACCGATTACGAGGGTGGCAAGCGCATCATCATGCAGGCCTTGGGCGGCATCCCCCTGGGTCGGCCCGCCAGCCCTAAGGAGGTGGCCAACGTCATCGGCTTCGTGGCCTCGCCTGCCGCAGCAGCGGTGACCGGCACCGAATTCGTGGTGGATGGGGGGACCATACCGACTGCCTGAGCCGCGTTACGAGGCGGTCCACACCGCCAGTTCGTAGCCGTCCGGGTCGATGAAGTGGAAGCGCCGACCGCCAGGGAAGGCGAAGGTGGCGCGGCTGATGCGAGCGCCGGCGGCTTCTACACGCTGTTGGGTGGCGTCGAGGTCGGCGGCGTAGAGGATGACCAGCGGCCCTCCGGGCCGTACCGCTTCGCCGGTGGTGAAACCGCCGCTCAGGCGGCCGTCGGAGAACTCGGTGTAGGTGGGGCCGTAGTCGGTGAAGGTCCAACCGAAAACGTCGCCGTAGAACGCCTTGCTGCGGCTGATGTCGGTGACGTTGAACTCGATGTTGTCGATCTGTCGATCCTGTCCGCGAATACCCATGTTGCCTCCTTGCGTAGTGGAGCGCGCAGTCTAGCGCATCAGCGCAAGCGCAGGGTCTTGGTCACGGTCTCCCCCTGCGTGCCGCTGGTCCACCTGCTCGTGGCTTACCCAAGCTCCAAGGCCTGCAACGATCGCCCACGGACGATATACTCCGCCGCCTCATGTCGTCCCCCGGAGAACCCCATGCGGCAGGCTTTGCTTATCGTCGATGTCCAGTCCACCTTCAGCCCTCCTGAGTGGCTGATCGACGGAATCCGCGCGTTGGCCGCGAAACTCCCCGCCATCGCGTCGGTCGAGTTGCACGACGAGCAGGTCACGCCGTTCCAGCAGCAACTCGGCTGGCACCCGGCGCGCGAGGACGAGAGCCTGGTCGAGGCGGACGAAGTGTTCGTCAAGCATGGCTACGGGCAGACCCCCGAGGCCATCGACTACCTCAAGAAACTGGGCGTGGAGCGCGTGCTGGTCTGCGGCCTGCAGACCGAAACCTGCGTACTGGCCGCCGGCTTCGCGCTGTTCGATGCCGGGCTGAACCCGACCCTGGTCACTGACCTGACGGTGGGCTCTTCACTGGACCGCTCGGGCAAGCTGGGTATCGAGCTGTGGACCCACCATTTTCGCCAGGTGACCACGGTGGCGCAGGTGGTCGAAGGACTGCAAGGCTGAAGGGGCTGCACGCCAGCCCCTTGCACCTACACTACCGCGATCAGGTCAATCTCCACCGCGGCATTCTTTGGTAACTGGTACACCCCCACCGAGGTGCGGGTATGCTTGCCGGCGTCGCCCAGCACCTCATGCAGGATCGCCGAGGCGCCGTTGGCCACTTCGCTCTGCTGGGTGAAATCCGCCGCCGACTGCACGAACACGCTGATCCGCGCGATTCCCTTGACCTTGTCCAGCGAGCCCAGGCTTTCGCTCAGCAGCTTCAGGCAGCGCAGGGCGCTGACCTTGGCGGCAATCTGCGCGTCGGCGAGGCTGACGTCCTCGCCCACCCGCCCCGGGTGCACCACCGTGTCGTTGACCCGCGGGATCTGCCCGCTGATGTACACCTGGTCGCCCAGGTGCAGCACTGGCACATAGTCGCCGCCGATCTTCAGCGGGCCATCGAACGAATAACCCAGCGCCTGCAGAGCGGCTTCATAGCGGTCGTGTCTGGACATCGGTAGTGCTCCCTGGTGTGCTCGATGCGATGGCCAAGCCTAATCAAACGCCTGCGTGCCGACCAGTGGCTCAACCCTCCCAGCGCTTGAAAATCACGCTGGCATTGACGCCACCGAAACCGAAGCCGTTGGACAGCGCGTATTCGGTATCCAGCGGCCGTGGTTGGCCTGCGGCAATGTCCAGCCCGGCAGCTGCCGGGTCAGGGTCGACCAGGTTGAGCGTGGCCGGTGCCTGTTGGTCGCGCAGGGCAAGCACGGTGAAGATCGCCTCGATACCGCCGGCGGCGCCCAGCAAGTGGCCGGTAGCAGACTTGGTGGCACTGATCACCGGCGAAGGTACGTCGGCGAACACCGCCTTGATCGCTGCCAGTTCGCCCTTGTCGCCCACTGGTGTCGAGGTGGCGTGGGCATTGAGATGGCCCACCTGTGCGCCCTGGATACCGGCCTGGCGCAGGGCCAGGGTCATGGCGCGTCGCGCGCCGTCGCCGTCTTCCGGCCCCGAGGTGATGTGATAGGCGTCGGCGCTGGTGCCGTAGCCCACCAGTTCGGCCAGCGGCGTGGCGCCGCGTGCCAGTGCGTGCTGCAGTTCTTCGATCACCAGCAGGCCGGCGCCTTCGCCCATGACGAAGCCGTCGCGGGCCGTGTCGAACGGGCGCGAGGCCTGTTCCGGGTGCTCGTTGAAATCACTCGACAAGGCTCTCGCTGCCGCAAAGCCGGCCAGGCTGACACGATGAATCGCCGCCTCCGCGCCCCCGCACAGCGCCACGTCCGCTTCACCGGCCAGGATCATCCGCGCGGCGTCGCCAATCGCCTGCACCCCGGCCGCGCACGCGGTGACCGGTGTACCCAGCGGGCCTTTGAGCCTGTGGGCGATCGACACCTGTCCGGCGGCCAGGTTGCCGAGGAAGGAGGGAATGGTGAAGGGCGACAGCTTGCGCGGGCCCTTGCTGTCGGTGGTGCGCACGGCCTCGGCAATGGCCGGGAAGCCGCCCACGCCAGTACCGATGATGGTTGCCGTGCGTTCCTGCTGTTCGACGGTTTGCGGTTGCCAGCCGGCCTGTGCCAGGGCCTCCTGCGCGGCGCCCAGGGCGAACAGGATGAAACGATCGACCTTGCGCTGCTCCTTGTCCGGCAGTACGCGGCCCGGATCGAAGCCGGCCTCGCTGTCCTGTTGCAGGTCCGGCACCTGGCCGCCGATGCGCACCGCCAGGTCGCCGATCAGCGATTTCGCCAAAAGCCTGGAGATCGCGCCGAGCATGTTGACCCGCAGGCTCAACGCGCTGGTGGAGGCCGGTCTGCTCGAGCGCCATGCCTACAGCACCCGTCCCCTGGCCACGAATACCTGCCCAGTGCACGAGGGCGCGACCTGCAGGCTGTGCTCTATGCGCTGATCGCCTGGGGCAATCGGCATTTCGCGCCTGAGGCCGTCAGTGTGCAGGTGGTGGAGAAGGGGACGGGCAAGGCCTTGGCCGATGATGGTCGAGGTCGAGTCCGGGCCTGTGGTGCCCTGGTCAGCGTGCGAGCTGGTGCAGGGGCCTGGCGCCAGCGAGGGGATGCGGGCGCGGCTGCAGCGCAGTCGCGAGGGCTGATCAGCCGCGCAGGGCAGGGGCCTGGCGCAGGCCGTCGCCGGCCACTTCCACCTGGTCGGCACGCAGGATCGCAGCGCGCTGGTGTTCGTATTCCTGTTGCGACAGGCCTCGGCGTTGCAGAGCCTCGAGCTGCAACTGGCGCGTTTCCTCGGCGGTATAGGGGCGCTGTTCGGGATGGCTGGCACAGCCGGCAAGTGCGGCGATACCAAGGGCGGCCAGGGCAGCGAGCAGCAGGCGGGCGGTGGCGTTCATCGGCGGGTTTCCTGTTTCGAAGATTCGTCTGGCGAGTCGTTGAACACAGGTTATCGAGCACGGCCGCCGGGCAGAAATCGTCGTGCTCGATAGTCACTATCGATGAGCGCGCCCGGCTCAGATCACCCGGGCACTGTGCAAGGCTTCCAGCGCCTGGCCGCGCAGGCGGGCCAGGCGCTCGTCCTGGCGCTCGCGCGGGTAGCCAAGGCCCACCCTCAGTTCGCGGCAGACGGTGCCCGGCCGGTTGCCGATCACCAGCACGCGGTCGCTCGGGTACAGCGCCTCGTCCACGTCATGGGTGACCACCAGCAGGGCAATGCGGTGGCGGCGCGCGAGGTCCAGCAACAGGTCCTGCAGTTTGAAGCGGGTGAAGGCATCCACGGCGCTGAACGGCTCGTCGAGCAACAGCAGTTGTGGCTGACCGTACAGCCCGCGGGCGATGGCCACGCGCTGGGCCATGCCGCCGGACAGCGCCTTGGGCAGCGCATCGGCGAAGCCGCCCAGGCCCACCTCGTCGATCAGGCCGTTGACTCGGGCGCGGTCGTAGCGCCGGTCTTCACTGAAGCCGATGTTGTCGGCCACGCTCAACCAGGGCATCAGGCGCGGCTCCTGGAACACGAAGCCGACCTGTTCCGGGCGTTGCCGCAGATGGCCGACGAAGTCGCGGTCCAGTTGCGCCACCAGGCGCAGCAGGGTGCTCTTGCCGCAGCCACTGGGGCCGAGCAGGCTGACGATCTCGCCGGGTTGCAGTTGCAGCTCGACTGCCCCCAGTACAGCCGTGGTGCCGAATGCCTTGTGCTCGACGCGCAGGTCGAGCAAGGGCGCAGGTGTCGGTGCGGCAACGCGCAAGGGTTGGTTCATGGATTCAGGCTCCCCGGTCCGTGCCGTCGAAGGTGTCGCGCCAGTTCAGCCAGCGCTGTTCCAGCCCGGCCAACAGGCCATCGCTGAGTTTGCCGAGCAGGGCCAGGACAATGATCGCCGCGAGTACGAGGTCTGGTCGCGAAGTCTCCCGGCCGTCGCTGAGCAGGTAGCCCAGGCCGCGGGTGGCGGCGATCAGCTCAGCGGCGACGAGAAACATCCAGCTCAGGCTCAGGGCGCTGCGCAGGCCGGTGAATACGCCGGGTATCGCGGCCGGCAGGAGGATGCGCCGGGCCAGGCGCAGGGGGCCGAAGCCGTACATGCGCCCGACCTCGACCAGCTTGCGGTCGATATTGCGAATCGCCGCCACGCCGTTCAGGTACACCGGGAAGAATGCGCCAATGGCGATCAGCGTCACCTTGGAGGTCTCGCCGATCCCCAGCCACAGCAGCAACAGCGGCACCCAGGCCAGGCTCGGGATCGCCCTCAGGCTGGCGAAGGTCGGCTCCAGCCAGGCCTCGGCCTCACGGCTCAGGCCCACCCAGGCGGCGAACAGCAGCCCTAGGGCGGCGCCGATGGCAAACCCGGCCAGCACCCGCGAGAGACTGGCGCCGATGTGTTTCCACAGTGCGCCGTCGGCCAGTTGCACCAGGGTCTGTGCCACTTCGCTGGGCGCGGGCATCTGGTAGGACGCGATCCAGCCCAGGCGCACGACGGCCTCCAGCAGCAGGATGATCGCCAGAGGCAGCACCAGGCCCTTGAGCCGGCGTGGCCAGGGCGAGGTGGCAGTGGCGGGCGCCGGCGCGCTCGCGCTGCGGGTGTGCGTGGAGAGACTCATCGCTCGATGCTGGCCTTGCCGAAGGACGGGTCGATCAACTGGTCGATTACGGCGTTGACGTCGGCGCCACGCTTGACCAGCTCCTCGGACACCAGGATCGGCGCCGCGGCCTTGGAGGCTGCTACGTCCTGTTCGGTCAGTTGTGGCGCCGAGAGGTCGGTACGCGACAGCTGCAGCTTGGCCACATCCAGCGGGAGCTTGGATTCATCGGCCAACAGGCGGGCGAACTCGTCCGGGTGTGCGACTGCCCAGTGGCGTGCCTGCTCGTACGCCTTGATCACCGTGGCGATGGTTTGTGGATGCTGCTTGGCGAAGGTCTCGGTGACACTGACCACGCCATAGCTGTTGAAGTCCTTGTTGCGGTACAGCAGGCGTGAGCCGGCTTGCAGTTCGCTGGCAGCCATGTGCGGATCGAGGCCGGCCCAGGCATCGACATCGCCTTTCTCCAGTGCGGTGCGGCCATCGGGGTGCTGCAGGTGCAAGAGCTCGACGTCGTCCTTTGGAGGCGGCGATCTTCTTGCCCTTGGGAAACTCTAAACAAGTTACCTATTCGCCCGAAATGGAGGGCTAAGGGATGCCGAAAAGCCCGATTTTCAGCCGCTGATTATTGGATAACCAAGGCACAGCCTTAGTTTTCTGCCCTCGCGGGCGGACCTCTCCCGCAGCAGGCAATAATTGCCGGCGCACCATCCACAGATTCGACAGGGCAAACAGCATGGTCAGTTGCGCCGTGTTCTTGGCCAAGCCACGGAAGCGGGTTTTCACATAGCCGAATTGGCGCTTGATCACACGGAATGGGTGTTCGACCTTCGCTCGCGCCTGCGCTTTGACTTTCTCGATCTTGCGTTTGGCTTTATAGAGCATGCTGCGTTTGCTCAAGCGCTTGTAGCTGCTACGACGAACCTCAAGCCGCCAGATCACCGGTCTTTCTTCATGCTTCGGCCGCTTCTCCACACCGGTATAATCCGCGTCGGCACAGATAACATTTTCTTCGCCATGCAACAGGTGAGCGAACTCCGCTACATCAGCCACATTCGCCGCTGTGCCGTGGACGTGGTGCACCAGCCCCGACTAGCATCGGCACCGATATGCGCCTTCATGCAGGAGAAATACCGATTACCCTTCTTCGTCTGATGCTTTTCAGGTCGCGTTTGCCTTCCTTGTTCTTGGTCGAACTGGGCGCGTGGGTGATGATGGCGGCGACAATAGTGCTCTGGCGCAACGACAGGCCTTTGTCTCGCAGGTAATTGTTGATGCTTCCAGAATGCTCGCCGCCAACTGATGCTTCTCCAGCAGATACCGGCGATTCATGATCGTCGTGTCTTCGGGAATAGGAGCGCTGAGCGAGCCGAGCAAACTGGCGCATCGAAGTGATCTCGTACAGCGCTTCTTCCATGGCTGGACCGCTCAACGAGAACCAGTTCTGCAGTAGGTGAACACGCAGCATGGTATCCAGTGGATAAGGCTTGCGACCACCGCCGACCTTTGGGTAATGCGACTCGATCAATGCCACCAAACCGCTCCACGGCACCACCTGCTTCATCTCCGCCAGGAAACGCTCGCGGCGGATTTGCTTGCGCTTACCGACGTACTCGAAATCGGAAAAGCTCATCTGACTCATGTGAAGGCGGGCCTGTAGAAGGCAGTTGGACGGAGGGCTATTTCAGCACAGATCAGATGGCCTGTTGCAGTGGTCTACTAACCCCGGACACCTTTTTGGGCGAAAATGGTCGCCATACAGAGCTGTTCGATGAGCAGACAACGACGTACTTTCACCCTCGAATTCAAGCGCGAGGCAGTCGGCCTGGCGCTCGACCAGGGCTATAGCCTTACTGAAACCGCCCGGTCGCTCGACTTGGTTGAATCGGCACTGCGCCGATGGATTAATCAGCTTCAGCAGGGCCGCGGCGGCGTTACGCCGGCCAGCAAAGCGTTGACGCCAGAGCAGCAAAAAATCCAAGAGTTGGAAGCCCGGCCCACGCGCCTTGAACGCAAGAAATCGATACTAAAAAAGGCTACCGCGCTCTTGATGTCGGAAGATCTCGAACGTACGCGCTGATCCGCTAGCTCAGCGACCATGAGCCCGTTGATTGTTTG
>NZ_JBNFMU010000096.1:0-1639 GCF_049942315.1 Pseudomonas wayambapalatensis | reverse complement strand
GCACGACTGTACCGGAGTACATGAGCATTCCGAGCCCCGTTTCAACGCAGTATGGGCGAGTGCAGATACATTTCAGGCAGACCCTAGTCCAGAAGCTCCCGTGGCACATCATGCTTGGCCAGTAACTGGCACTGCTGGCTTTCCAGATCGAAGAGAATGAACGCCTGGCCCTTGGCCAAGGCCTGGCGCACGCGCAGCACGCGGGTTTCCAGTGGGGTGTCGTCGCCGTTGTCGGTGCCGTCGCGGGTGACGAAGTCTTCGATCAGGCGGGTGAGGGTGTCGGCTTCGAGTTGGTCGTAGGGGATCAGCATGATGGCTATCGGGTTGGGCAGGTTGGGCTGCATGCTACTTGAAAGTGGGGCAGGGACGTTAATCGTCGGCGACGTCTGGGCGGGGTCACCCGCGTAGACGCCGCCGCCAGGTTCAGCTCTTGTTGCCCACCAGGCTATCCACCGCTGGCACCCGGGTATCGCTCTCCATTTGCGCATCATGCTCCAGTTGATGACTGAAGCGCTCCAGAGAAGTATTGGCCGGTTGCGAGTCGCTGGCGAACACGGGCGGGCTGAGCAGGTACGCCGACAACAGGCGACTCAGTGCAGCCAGGCTGTCGATGTGGGTGCGCTCGTAACCGTGAGTGGCGTCGCAACCGAACGCCACCAGCGCAGTGCGGATATCGTGCCCGGCCGTGACCGCCGAGTGGGCGTCGCTGAAGTAGTAGCGGAACAGGTCGCGGCGTACCGGCAACTCCTGGTCGCTCGCGAGCTTGAGCAGATGACGGGACAGGTGGTAGTCGTACGGCCCTGAAGAGTCCTGCATCGCCACGCTTACCGCATGCTCGCTGGACGCCTGCCCCGGCGCCACCGGGGCGATGTCGATGCCGACGAACTCGCTGACATCCCAAGGCAGCGCGCCTGCGGCCCCGGACCCGGTTTCCTCGGTGATGGTGAACAGCGGATGGCAGTCGATCAGCGGTTGGCGGCCACTTTCCACCACAGCCTTGAGGGCTGCGAGCAATGCCGCCACGCCGGCTTTGTCGTCCAGGTGACGGGCGCTGATATGGCCGCTGTCGGTGAATTCCGGTAGCGGGTCGAAGGCGACGAAATCACCGATGCCAATGCCCAGCGCCTCGCAATCGGCGCGGGTAGCGCAGTAGGCGTCCAGGCGCACCTCAACGTGTTCCCAACTGATCGGCATCTGGTCGATGGCGGTGTTGAAAGCGTGCCCGCTGGCCATCAACGGCAGCACGCTGCCGCGAAACACGCCGGTGTCGGTGAACACGCTGACCCGGCTGCCTTCGGCGAAGCGGCTGGACCAGTGCCCCACCGCCGACAGGGCCAGGCGGCCGTTGTCCTGCAACTGCCGCACGCTGGCGCCGATGGTGTCCAGGTGTGCCGAGACGGCGCGATCGGGCGAACTCTGACGGCCCTTGAGCGTGGCGCGGATGGTGCCACGGCGGGTCAGCTCGAAGGGGATGCCCAGTTCGTCCAGGCGCTCGGCTACGTAGCGCACGATGGTATCGGTGAAGCCGGTTGGACTGGGGATGGCAAGCATCTCCAGGAGGACGCGCTTGAGGTAGTCCAGGTCGGGTTCGGGGAGTCGTTCGGACATGGGTACTCCTTGGGGTCTTTGCTGGCTTTTT